>JAGAZG010000153.1 GCA_017940105.1 Mailhella sp.
AGGAAAACCTCTTCTAGTGGGAGGCTCGCCTGCAGCTAGGCCAATTTCTCTTTGGGCGCGTCCAAAGCGGGTGACGGAATCCATCATGAGAAGCACACTTTTGCCCTGGTCGCGAAAATACTCGGCTATTGCTGTTGATGTGTATGCTGCCTTAAGCCTTTCCATGGATGAACGGTCCGATGTCGATACCACAAGCACGGCTTTTTTGCGACCTTCAGGTCCAAGGTCATGCTCTATGAATTCACGTACTTCACGGCCACGTTCGCCAATCAGGGCAAGAACGCAGACTTCAGCGGAACAGCCTTTGATGATGCTTGAAAGCAGCGTTGACTTTCCTCCGCCTGCTGCCGCAAAAATGCCCATGCGCTGCCCCTCGCCGCAGGTGAGCATTCCGTCAAGAGCCCTTAGTCCCAGGCTGAGAGGCTTGCTGATGATTTTGCGCGTCATTGGGTTGGGAGCTTCGGCAAAGACGGGATAATGATGTCTTGTTTTAAGAGCAGGACCTCCGTCAATGGGCTGTCCGAGGCCATCCACAACACGGCCAAGCAGTTCATCCCCAACAGGGACTGACAGTATTTCGCCTGTGGGGATGACTTCAGTGGCCGGTGATACCCCCTGGCAGCTGCCCAGTGGGGACAGCAACGCGACATTTCGAACAAAACCTACCACTTCAGCCTTTAAGCTGAACGATTCCCATGGGTTTTGCAAGATACACAGCTCACCGACCTTAACTCCGGGCACTACAGCCCGTATGATGGTGCCGATAACCTGTTCGACCCGGCCGCGCACGTCAACCGGATTGACGGACTGGACGGCTTCTTCCAGGAGAGAGCCAATGTATTCAAACGCCATTCTGGCTTCCCCTATTGCTGAATTTTGGCCTGAAAGGCGTTTTCAATGGCTTTAAGCTGCGTTTCAAGGCTTGCGTCGACGACGCCGAGTTCGCTTTCTAGTATGCAGGAGTCCCGCTGCAGCCTGGCATCGGACACTATGGTAAGAAAAGAAGTGCCCGATGGAGCGGCCGTCATCATGGCCAGAGCCTGTGAAACAGCTGGTTCATCAGCCGGGGCTACACGTATGGTGACCTTTTGCTGCCCGCGTACCGTGTTCAGGGCATTCTTAACAAGGCTGACGATCCGTTCTTTGTCGTCCATCTCGCCAATGATTTTTCTTACTGCCTGACTGACGACCTGCACCAGAGTGTTTTCTATGCCTTCAATAAATTCCACGGAAGAAAGAATGGTTTCCAGCATTTTTTCAGAATGCTCCATCTTGCCTTCTTCGAGTCCGTCCTGGTAACCTTCTTCCCGCTTTTTCTGGTAGGCTTCTTCTGCATCCTGCTCCATCTTTTCAGCCTTGACCCTGGCCTGAGCCAGCAAGTCGTTTGCTTCAACTAGCAAGCCGTATTCATCAGCCTTGATGCACTTAGTTCCGGCTTCAGGCATAAAACCGTCGAGGTTTAATCGAAACAGAGAGCCCATTGCGGTGAAACCTCCCTGAAAAGTATTTTTTTCATGGCAAAGCGAAGGGATCTTTGCGCGTCTGGCGAAAGTTCATGCTCTGTGGATGTGCCTGGTGTGCCCTCCAGAAAGCCGAACGCTGCAGCATCATACTGCAAGAGAAAATTTTTAAGATTTTCCGGCCAGGAGCCGCATACGAGAAAAAGCAGCTTACCAGAAAGCCGTTCAATCCTTTCAAAAAGATTACCGGTGCCGGCAAAGGGAATCAAAATGCTGCGGATGCCTCCGATCTGATATCGGCCCCGCTTAATTGCGTAAAGATAAAGATTAATGCCGAGAGACTGTTTAAGCGCCGTCGCTTCATCTCGTTTGACAGCATGGGCAATGTCTTCTGCCATGACGGCAGTGCTGAAAAATAAACAGAGCTTTTTCAGCGTTTCCGTGTCAAGCAAGGCAAAACGCGTGGATTCTTCTGCAAAGTTCCACCAGCCGCGAAATGGTTGATGTATTTTTAGGCATATGCTCCTGACTTCTTTATCCTGAAGCAGTTTTTCATGACCAGGCAGCATAGAAAAATATTCAGGCACAGACGCCGAAGGGGCATAGCGCCTGTTAAAGGCAATGATAGCCTTGAACAGCGCAGGATGTTTCGTTGCTGCTTCTGCAAGAAAGGCTACGCACATGTTCTGCTATTCTCCGCCGGACTTCTTTCGTGAACGCGCAAGCATGGCAAGCGCGACGGCAAGCCCGATGACTGACAGGCCAAGCAGCGCTCCCAGTATTAATACCAGATCCTGCCTTTCATCTTTTCCCTGCAGCGAAGGCGAGGCCTGGGGCATGGGCACGCTTACGGTTTCCCTGACAGGAACGAGCATGACAGAAACATTGTCCTGGGCAAGGCCCGGCACCGCGTTGGCCGCAAGTTCGCGTATGTTGGATATGAGCCGTGTCGCCTGTGATTCCGGCGTATGCCTGAGAAAGACTGCCGCGCTGGCAGGGGTGGCGCGGCCTGTTCCAAGATCGGTATGCCCCAGCACAACATGGACCCGTGCCGTCAGCACGCCGTCAATGCGGGAAAACGTGTCAGAAAGTTCCTGTGAAAGTGCGTACGAAAGCCTTGCCTGATCTTCCGTGGCGGAAGAAATCATTCCCTGGGCAGAAAAAACCTGCCCCATGCTTTTATAATCATCCCTGGGCAGACTGTTTTGCCGTAATATCTCAAGAGCCTGAATGATATATTTGTCATCAATGGAAAGTGAAAATCCGTTTTTGGCGGAAATTTTTTCTGCAGTGATGCCATGGCGGAGAAGTACAGAGAGCATGGTGTTGGCTTCTGATTCCTGAAGTCCCTGGTATATCTCCGTCTTGCATCCCGATAATAAGAGGGCTGCGGGAATGAGCAGGGCGCAGACAACCCTGTTTAAGTGAAGACGAAAAAAAGGAAATATTGACATGGCATACCTGTCAGGATTGGTTACGTAGCAGGGAATCAAGCCCCTGGACTGTTTTTTGCTGCACCTGAGAACCGGAATCAGTCATAAAGCGCAGCATAGCGACATGAAACTGTAAAGAGTAGAGCTCAGAAGGTTGAAGCAGAGTATGCGCTTCAGGCGCGGCATTTATTTGCATGGCATCACCATAGCCGGTATCTCCGGCATATTGGCCAGACCGCACAGGGGATGCGGCATCATTCGCCTGCACGGATGCAGGTTCCATGCCGGCGTTTTCGCTTAGCATCTGCTCAAAGTTCCGTACAAGCTCATCGGGAACCGGGGACGGACCAGAGCTGACAAGACCTTCCCCCGCGGGAGCATGCATCTTTTCAAAGGCTTCAATGAGATGCGACGCAGCAGAAGATATGGCAGCAAGATCCATCTCCGGAACACCATCCTTCAGTTACACTGTTCAAGCAGCACATCCGCAAGCTGCGCTGCCGGGCCTTCAGTGTTCTTAAGCGTTTTCAAAAGTTCACGGGCGTCGTCTTTGCGTCCTGCAAGCAGCATGCAGAGGCCGAGAGCGGCCGAAGCGTCTTTGTCGTCAGGGTGGTCAGCCAGAATGCCACGCAGTTTTTCTTCGGCCTCTGCGTATTCTTCTATGACCATATGGCTGAAAGCCTGGCCTATCATCGCGGGCACATGATCAGGCTTCAGGGACAGGATACCATCGTAGATGGTCCGTGCTTCAGTGACCATGCCCTTATGGCATCCGGCATTGGCAATGTCCATTAGGCGGAAAATCTGTTCTTCTGTGAGCATGATTCCTCCTAATGCGTCAGTTAGCCCGCTGAGCCAGCGATTTCATCATGTCAGTCATGCTCTTGGTAACCGTGGCCAGGGATTCCATCATGGCATTGTACTGCCCGACCTGAAACTGCAGGGCTACCATCTGTTCGTTGCTCAGGTTTTCACCCTTGGCCAGCGACTGCATCTTACTGTTGAGGTCAGCGCCTTTTGTGCTAATGCCCTGAAGAGTGTTTTCAAACATCTGCGACACATTGAAACCGGTAACAGCATCCATGGCATACTCCATTATTTCATGCAGTTTTCAGACTACGCAAAAAGTTTATCAAGAATGACGCCTGCAGCCTGCACGGCAGAGCGGACGTCCTGCGCCTTTTTCATGTCGTCTGGGGTGAGCCCGGTGTCCATGAGCTTCCTTAACGAAGAGTCCATTTCAAACACCTCATCCCTGACGTTTCTTTGGGATCCATAAAAAGCGCTGTCCATAATATCCAGCACAGAGACCATATTATTCATGTCTGCCTCTCAGTGGGTAAATTGTTTTCTGGTTGTTTTTGCTTATGGTCAGTTCTTCAACGCCTATGCTTTCAAGAATGTAGCCTCCAGGCAATTCTCCGCCTTCAAAAACCCGTTCGCCGGTGGAGAGCGTAAGAAATTTCAGCGGCCCCATGGAGACGGCAGTCACTTTGAAGGGTTTTAATGTTTCTGTGGCCGAAGGGGAGAACGATCCCTTTTCTGGCGCAGCCTTCGTTTCCTTATTTTGTTCAGCAACGCGTGCAGCCGGCGTCTGATCAGGGCTGGACGTCTTTTTCGCTTCGGGAATGGCGCCATTGACAATGTCAATGGGGATGGGAATGCCAAGCTTTTGCTGGATGTCAGAGGCAATGTCATTCAAACCGGCCCTGATTTCCGGTGTGAGCGATCCGTGAATAACGACACGACCAGGAAGATATTCAACATGCACTTGTGAATGCATGCCCCGGGCAGAAATGGCGGGGGCAAGCAGCAAGTCAATATCCTGCATGTGACGTATCTCGGAATACAGTTCAAGCTTCGGGTGCTGCCCATCAGCGGCTCGAGCCAGGGCAGGCACATTTTTCACAGCAGCGGCATGGGCCTGTTCTTCGAGAATGCCGTCACGTATATACCCGCGTACAAGGAGCCCGGGATGATCAGACGGCGGCAGTTCTGTAACCTCGGGGTAAAGTCCCATGGTATTGTATGACGCCTTGACGGCATCAGCGGCGTCAGAACGCACTGACAGAGCCAGATATACAGGAAACTGCAGATGCTGAGCCAGGCGAAGCAGCCTGCCCCTTTCCCTGTCGGATGCAATGCGCCCTGAAACAGTGACTCCTTCTTTCTGCTCAATGACAGCAAGCTTGTCATATCCGGCTTCTTTAAGAAGCCTTTCAACAATTTTTTTATGAGTTTCGCCCGGTTCGTCATTCCACGAAAAAGAAAGCAGCAGGGCGAGCAAAAAGGCCATTGCGGCAAAGAACCATTTAAGCAGCCGAGAAAAAAACGATATGCGCATTTCAGGGGCAAGCTCTATGATTTCTTCTGCATTTTCTGTGTAAACGTTATCGGAAGAGGGCGATGCATCTTGCCCGGCCGAAGCAGCTTTGCCGGCATCAGCGGCAGGGACAGTCTGTTCGCTGTTCTCCTGATGAGGGCTGCCGTTTTGCGGGGGAGGAGCAGAACTGTCAGAAGTAAGGATGCTGCGCACGCTGTCCCATTGTGCGGCGGGTTCAGATTCGGATGCACGCCAGGCAAGATGCACAGTGGACAGTTGAAATGGATGGGCCGGAGGGATGGAAACGGTGCCTGCTTGCTGTGCGCCGTCTAAAAGCAGAACGCCGTCCAGGGGAGCTGCTTCAACTGAAGGCTGACCGGATGAAGCATGGACATGCAGTACGGCATGCCTGCCTGAAAGCGCCTGGTCTGCCAGAATGATGTCGCAGGAATCGTCTGCTCCAACGACGTAGGTTCCCTCGCAGAGTTCAACTTCAGCTCCGATGTGGAGTCCGGAAAAGATCCTGAGAACAACGCCGGCCATGCTATAGACCTCTGCCTGAAATATGGCCGGACGGTATGCTGGCAGAGGGTTCCTGCGCTGAGCGGGTGCAGCCGGCGGCCTTGCGGCGCGAAGGAATTCGCGCTTCGTAATCTGCCTGCGATGCTGCACGATGCAGGGATGGATCCTCTGCATGGACGGGAACATTAATATCACTCGGGCTGATGATGCGCGGCGTGATCAGTATGAGCCGCTCCATGCGCTTGTTTTGCCGGGATGTAGTTTTGAAAAGATTGCCCAGGACCGGTATGTTCATGAGCAGTGGGATTCCGCTTTCTGTCTTGTCTTTCTGTTCGTAATAATAACCGCCGATGAGCAGGCTCTGACCTGCATTGACCACTGCCTGGGTGTTGATTTTTGTCTGCTTGATCGGGGGGACTCCGGAACTGGTTCCGGAAGAGGCTGACGAATCCTGGTCGTCTTGCACGCTGACGGCAAGCTTTATGGATGTTTCGCCGTTTTCGCGTATGATATGCGGCGTCACCCGCAGTACCGTGCCGGCTTCAACCTTGTACAGGTCAACGGCTTGGTAGCCTTGCACTTCGACATAATAGGTCGTGGTGTTTTCAAGCGTAGCTTGAATGTTGTCGACCGTAAGCACAGAAGGGCGGCCCAGTACTCTGGCTTCGTCATGGGCTTCCAGCGCCTGTATGCGGGAAAGGAAGAAATCGGACCCATGGGTGTAGATGGTGGAAAGCGTCATGCCCGTATCGCTGATCGCTCCAGCCACAGACGGCAATCCGGTTCCGCTGGTTGAAGAACCTGAAGATGTGCCGCCAACGCTCCAGCCTTTTGATTTTGCATCTGCACCCTGAAAGGTTATGCCGAGATCCCGCTTGAAATCGGTGTCGATGTCGACAATGGCGGCATGGATTTCCACAAGTTCAACAGGTTTGTCAAGATCTCTGATGACCTTTTCGTAATACGGCATGCGAAAGGCAGCGTCGCTGACAAGCACGGCATTGACGCGCGGATCGGCCATTATGCTTATGCTGCCTGCAGAAACGGGCGTCTGCGAGGTTTGCGGCATTTGCTGCTGTTCTCTGCCCTGAGCGGCGAGACCGGTTCCCCCAAGTTTTTGAACCGTGGCCTTTTCCTGCGTGACCTGCGTGCCTGAAACGGACGTTCCCATGACCATTGCTCGCAAAATGGCAGCTATGCCAGGTATGGTTACGGTCTTGTCCATGCTGCTTACGGTTATGTCTTCCGCCCAGGCGTGTTTAAGCGGAAAAACCCGCATGACAATCTGTTCTGCCTGCGAGGTTTCATATGCCGCTGCTGCAGCGCGGATTTGCTCCAGATATGCGGGCGGCCCTGTCACTGTGATAACGTCGCCTCCGGCGCTCATCCTTGGCGGAAGCTGGGCGGAAAAGACAGAAGCCTGTGAGAGGGCGCTGTACAGCTGACCCGCGCTGCCTGTCCTCGGCGACAGAAATATGGTTTTGCTTTCAGACGAGCGGTAAAAATGCAGAGTCCTGCCCATGGCATACCAGTTCACGTCAAAGGCGCTTTGCATTCCTTCGAGAAAAGTGTCCGGTGCGACATTCTGAAAACGTCCGCTGACCGTGCCTTTGATTTCTGGCGAAAGCGAAGCCGTATAACCTTCAGATCTCGCAAAGTTCATCAGAACAGTGGCTAGATCCTGATGATCGGCATAGTATGAAAAGGGGGTGCGGAAGAGACCTGCCGCCAATGCCGGAGAGCAGGCAAAAACAAGGAGCAGGGCACATGCCATGCATTTTTTTAGAAAGTCAAAAAGATAAAACCCTGCTGACTGCATATCTGACTTGTCCGGAAAATTATTTTGAGAACCAATTGTTAAAGGAAAAATTCATGGGCATGTTGAACATGCCGG
>JAGAZG010000154.1 GCA_017940105.1 Mailhella sp.
ACCCTGCAGCTTTCTATGTCGGGCGTGAGGGAGCTTTCAGTGCTGGAAACGGCCCCTGCAGAGCGCAAGCCTGTGGCCACCGCCATCATCAACAGGGATCGCAGCGTCCTGAAAGAAATCATTGAGAGGGAGCTGGCTCGCGAAGGCCAGGTGTTTTTTGTGCATAACAGGGTGCAAACGCTGCCCTACGCTGTGGATTTCGTGCGAAGCCTTGCGCCTGAAGCGCGCGTGGGTATGGCGCACGGCCAGATGAATGAAAAGGATCTGGAAAACACGATGCATCAGTTCTGGAGAGGCGAGCTGGACATACTTGTATGCACGGCAATCGTTGAATCAGGGCTTGATTTCCCCCGGGCAAACACGCTGATTGTTGATCAGGCTCAGATGTTTGGCCTGGGGCAGCTGTATCAGCTGCGAGGCCGCGTCGGGCGTTCAGACAGGCAGGCCTACGCGGTCTTTGTGGTGAACGACGCCGAGCATCTGCAGGGCGTCGCCCGAGAACGTCTTCGCATCATCCTTGAGCTGGATTACCTGGGGGCTGGTTTTCAGGTCGCCATGGAAGATCTGCGCCTGCGCGGAGCCGGAAACATACTTGGCGAGGCTCAGTCCGGTCATATGGCCCGAGTCGGCCTTGACCTTTACCTCGAAATGCTGGAGCAGGCCGTGGCGCGTCTGAAGGGCGAAGAAGATACGCTGCAGATCGAAACAGAATTAAACCTCGGTATTGCGGCGCACTTGCCCGAAAGCTATGTCGAAGACGCGCATGAGCGCCTGAAGTATTACAAAATGCTGTCGTCTGCGGTCGACGCTGCAGCCAGGGAAAGCGTGGAACTGGAGCTTCGAGACCGTTTCGGCCCCCTTCCGCCGGAAGTTGATTCTTTTCTTGCCGTGCTGGCGTTTAAAGAAAACGCCCATGCCCTTGGCATTGCCCGTGCCGATGTTTTTGCCGACCGTGTGCGCGTTACCTGGGCTCAAGGGCAGAAGAGTGTCAGGCCAGAAGCCATAGTCCGCCTGGCATTGTCTCATGCCGACGCCATAAAGCTTGTGCCGCCGGCCACGCTGGAAATCCGCCTCGACGTCTGTTTAAGCGAGGCCGCCAGGGTTCGCCGGGCCTGCGCTCTGCTTGATTCTCTGAGGGAATAATCCGCTGCATGCAATGACTGCGGACCCGGCGTCTGCCTGGTATGATCTTGTTCTGCTTTTCCTTGTTCTTTTTGTTGCAAAAAAGGCAAAAAAAAAGTATACTACCTTTCAACGAGCCGGTCTGGAACTAATGCGAGGCTTTCGTTTTTGGGCGCATCCGCAACGTCCTGTCTTTCATGTCCTGCTCCATTCCTGGAGCAATCAGCGGATCCGCCTGCCGTTCATTCATTCGTTCTGGCCGGACTCTATTCATAGACTGTAAGGAGTGCTGTTTTGCGTATCCTTTTTATATCTCTGGCATGCGCTGCATTGCTGATAGGTTCTCAGCCTGTTATTGCCGCGCCGATTTCCCGCATTGCTGCCGTTGTCAACGGCGACATGATCACAGCGCGGGAACTTGATCTGCAAGTGCAGGCAGAGCTGAAAGCCAAGAAAATTGACCCCAAGAAGAACGCCTCGCAGGTTTCTGACATCCGCCGGGCTGTTCTCAATTCTATGATAGACGAAAAACTGGTGTATCAGCAGGCTGCAAAAGAAAAGCTTTCGGCCTCTGAAGAAGAAATCGACAAGTTCATTGAGCAAATGGTCAAAGAGAGCAACCTCACCCCGGAAGTTTTCCGGCAGCAGCTTGCCAAGGAGGGGCTTACCCAGAAAGAACTGCGCGAGCAGGCGAAGTTTCGTATTATTTCGCAGAGGCTCATGGCGCGCAATGTTGCAGGTAAAGTCGTGGTTACCGAAGAAGAGATCAACGACTACTACCGCAGAAACATGTCTGGCATGACATCAGGACGCGCCCGCGTTGCGCTTCTGGTTTATCCGGCTGATGTAAATGCGGAAAAGTGGGCCGCTGACATTGCTTCGGGCAGGGTTTCGTTTGCCGAGGCGGCCCGCCGCGTCTCAGTGGGGCCAAACCCCAGGGATGGAGGCGACATGGGCTTTGTCGACATAGCCGACATGGCCCCGGCTCTGGTGCAGCAGATAGCAGGAATGAAAAAAGGCCAGGTTTCTCCCCTGCTGGACATGGGGCATACCAAGGCTCAGATTTCTCTGCTTGATGTGGAACAGAGCGAAAATGCCGATATGAAGGATATTAAGCCCGATCCAGGCACCGCCAGACAGATTGAACAGATTCTACGTCAGCCCCGCCTGAGGGAGCGGTTTGAACAGTATACGGCAGAACTTCGCAACAAGGCGTTGATAGATATACGCAACTGAGGATGCCATGACCATCGCAGAATTGGGAGCCAGGCTCAGAGAGGCCAGAGAAGGCCGGAATTGGACTGTGGCTGATGTTTCTGACGTTCTTAAAATCCCAGCACGGATACTCACGGGGATCGAAGAAGGCTCAGAAAGACTGCCGCATACGGTTTATGTATTTCATTTTATAAAAGATTACGCCAGATACCTTGGATTTTCTCCGGAAGAAGCCGCGTCCATGGCGAACTCACTGGAGGGTTTTGAAAAGGCAGCCCAGCCAGTGCGTGATGCGTCGGTACAGTATACTCCGGTCCGCCCCAGCCCCATGCCTAAAATATTTGGGGCCGCGCTTAAGCTTGCGCTGTTTGCCGCGCTTGGTTTTGGCGGATATAACGCGTATCTTCATTTTTTTGCTGAACGCAATGCCGAGCTGATTTCGGCACAGACGTCTGCTCAGCAGAACATGCCTGCAGGGCATTCTCCTGCGTGGAATGCGCCGCAGCAGGGCAATCCTGCCACTGAACAAGCTCAATCTGCCGAACCACAAAAAACGGCAGAGGTTTCTGCGCCGTCAGAAGACGCTGCGCAGCTTGCTGCAAGCGCTACTGAAACCGGCGGAGCTGCAAGCGGAAAAGAATCTGTCCAAGCCGAAAAAATCTCAATGCCGCCGCAGCCTGCGCCCAATTGGGATGCTCCTGCTGCCGTGCCTCCGCAATCCACCTTTGTCACGGCGGCTGCCGCTCAGGATCCAGCGACTCCTCATCCAGCGTATCTTTTGGGGCAGGATCGTCCCGCACCTGTAGACGGCGCTGCGCTGACTGCCCAGGAAAACGGCATGCCTGAACTGCCTCCCGTTCCCGAAGGGATGCATCAGGTTCTTGTATCTGCGGATCAGGGCGATTGCTGGATGAGTTTCGAACCGGACGGCAAAAAGCAGCAGCGCATGCTGCGCAAGGGCGATTCCTTCACCATGACGTTCAGCGATGCGCTCCAGCTGCGCTTGGGCAATGCCGCTGCGGTCCGCATTATTTATGATGGAAAGGAACTGGACAGGTCTTCCGCGGCACGTCCCGTCAATATGACATTTCCGCTGGCACAGCCGTGATTTTGCTGGTTGTCCTCCCGGAATGAGAGGGGCTTTGTGCAATGGACTGACGACGCCCTTGTTTTGCGGGTCGGTAAATTCAGGGAGGCGGATCTGTGGGTCCGCCTGCTCACAAGCTGTCATGGCATGCTGACGGCGTTTGCCTTTGGCGGGAGCCGCAGCCGGAGGCGCTTTACGGGATGCCTTGATGTGTTCAACCGCATTCGCGTAAGCGTTGCGTCGTCGCGAGACGGACGTTTTCTCAACATGCACGAAGCCACCCTGCTTGAAGGTCCTGAACGCCTTCGCCGTGACTGGAAAAGGCAAGGCGTGGCGGCAAACTGTATCCGCTTCATAGAAGCGCTCGGTGTGCCGCCTGACAGTTCTTCGGTTCGTTGCTATGGCCTTGTTGCTGACATGTTGCGCATGCTGGAGCAGGATGTTTCGCCGCATGCTTCTGCTGCAGTGCTGTTCAGACTTCGCCTTGCTTCTGAGCAGGGGTATTCGCCCGAGCTGTATACGTGCCCGCGCTGCGGAACAGATCTTTCGGACGCAGGGCAGGCGTGTTTTCTTGTTGCCGAAGGAGCCGTGTGCTGTGCTGAGTGCCGCATGCGTGAAGACATGGGCGTCATGCTTGGCCGCGAAGCTCTTGACGTGCTGCGCAAAGTGAAGGCAAAATCGCCTCTGGCATGGAAGGCTGAAGCCATTTCCCCAGAGGCAGGCCGGCAGGCCGCTCGCTCCATTGACGCCTTTGTGCGTTACCATCTTGGCCTGGAATGGGCCGGCGGACAATTTAAGGCCATGTAAGGCATGGCGTTGAAAATGAGCCCAATGGGCTGATTCAGGAGAACCACATGAATTTTCAGGATGTCATTCTGTCCCTGCAGGCATACTGGGCCAGGCAAGGCTGCGCCGTTGTGCAGCCTGTGGATCTGGAATGCGGTGCGGGCACGTTCAATCCTTCGACGTTTTTGCGCGTTTTGGGGCCGGAACCATGGAAGGCCGCCTATGTCGAGCCATCACGCCGCCCGACCGACGGGCGCTATGGCGAAAACCCGAACCGGCTGCAGCACTATTACCAGTACCAGGTGATCCTGAAGCCGAGCCCGCCGGACATCCAGGACCTTTACCTCGAGAGCCTGCGCGTGATCGGAATCGATCCGCTCAAGCACGACATCC
>JAGAZG010000155.1 GCA_017940105.1 Mailhella sp.
ACATTGGCAGGGTAGAAGCCTCTGAACACCCTTGCGTGGAACTGCATACCTTTTTGGGCGGCTTCAGACTGCTGAACATGCTTGAAGGGGCTCAGTTGCCCCGAATCTGCTGAGGCTTCCATGCGTATCGCTGTTTGGAACACTGCATTCCTCGGGGATTCCCTGCTGACTCTTCCGCTTGTCAGAGTGCTTAAGGCAGCCTGGCCTTCTGCAGAAATGGATTTTTATGTGCGCAAGGGGCTTGCATCGCTGTATGCTGCCCAACCGGAGCTTGCGCATGTGTATACATGCGATAAGCGGGGTGCGCACAAGGGCTTTTTGGCCATGCTGAATCAGGGACGCGAAATTGCTGCGCGACGTTATGACATATGGGTGGACGCGCATTTGAGCTTGCGCAGTTCGATGATGGCCTGGGCAAGCCGCGCGCCCGTTCGCGCAGGCTACAGTGAATCCTGCCTTTCTCGCCTCGTCTTTACGGTGCGTACTTCAAGGCGTTTCCGGGAATTTCAGGAGATCGAACGCCTGCTGCTTTTGGCCAGGGCGCTTGGCGTTCCGAATCGTTTTACCGATGATCCTTCCCTGACATGGCCGGAACTGCACCTGCCGGCAAAAGCCGTGAGCCAGGCAGAAGAACTGCTTGGACAGTTGCGCCCAGGCTGTGCAGTCGGTCTGCACCCGGGTTCTGTCTGGCCGACTAAGCGTTGGCTTCCTGAAGGATTCGCCTATGTGCTGCGCCGTGCCCTGCAGGAAGGCGCTAATGTTATCCTGCTTGCAGGTCCGGGAGAAGAAGGCATATCAAGGCAGGTTGCCGAAATTGCCGGGGCTGACGCAAAGACAGCGGGCTTTCTGAATCTTTCCGGTAAAACATCCCTGCCGGTCCTGGCTGCCGTTCTTGCCCGTCTTGACTGCTATGTAACCAATGATTCCGGAGCGATGCATCTTGCATGGGCGCAGCATACACCTGTCACTGCTATTTTTGGACCTACGGTGAAGGAACTCGGTTTTTGGCCGAGAGGTGAGGAGAGCTCTGTCATCGAGACCGACGCAGACTGCCGTCCCTGTGGCCTGCACGGTCATAAAGCCTGTCCAAAAGGACATTTTCAGTGCATGCGAAGCATCGATCCTGAAAAGGTCTGGCAGGATGTGCTCAGCAAGCTTTTGAAACGCAGCAAAAACACTCAGCATAAAAGTGACTCTTTGGCATCAGCTTTTGCCCGGAATGGCATGCTTCAAAAGGAGTTTTAATGTCCGCAAAGAAAGCTCTTACTCCTCCGCAAAGCCTTTGCATGCCGCCAGGCGGCGCCGACAGCCATGCCCATCTCGACGATCCTTCTCTTCTCCCAGAGCTTGCCCAAGTATTGGATCGAGCGGCAGAGTCAGGTGTTTCCTGCATTGTCCACATGTTTCTTCAGCATGAGCGCTACGTGGCGAACCGCGGATTACTTCTGGAAGCGGCCGCCTCAGCTTTGCACCCTGTAACGCTTTGCTTTGCGCGGGGACTGCATCCTGAAGATATTCTCCGTGCCGATGAAGAAGAGTGGGAACACCTGGCTTTTGCCGCAGAGCATGACCCTCTGGTGAGAGCGATAGGAGAAATCGGACTGGACTACCACTATGAGGAAGGGTACTCTCCCCATGCCATGCAAGAACCGTGGTTCCGCCGGCAACTGCGCCTTGCCAGAAAATTGGACATGCCAGTTGTCATTCATTCGCGAGATGCGTGGGAGCAAACATTTGCCGTGCTCGAAGAAGAAGGAATGCGTGATCGTCCACTGCTTTGGCATTGCTTTGGCGGCAATGCCGAACAGGCCCGGCGGATAATTTCTTGCGGCTGGCACATTGCGTTGGGCGGCGCTGCTACATACAAGGCCAACAGCGGTGTGCGCGAAGCACTTCACGCTGTCCCTCTTGACAGGCTACTGCTGGAAACAGATTGCCCATACCTTGCCCCGATGCCGTGGAGAGGGCACAGAAACGAACCTGCCTTTACTGTGTTCACTGCGGCCCGCATGGCTGAAGAACTGGGTATGGATGCAGCTGAACTTTGGACTGTCACGGGTGAAAACACCCGGCGTTTTTTCGGCATGCTGCATTCATCCCGTGTCTGATGAGTGGGCCGTGCCCAAGGAGCAGAAAATGTATAGACCAGGATTTCATTGCATCACCTTCGGATGCCAGATGAATGTTAACGATTCGCAATGGGTGGAGCGCTCTCTCATGGCCCGTGGTTTTGAGGCTCGGTCTCTGGAAGAAGCCGATGTAATCCTGATGAATACATGCTCGGTTCGGGAAAAACCTGAGCAAAAGGTATACAGCACTCTTGGACGCATTCATCTGGCTAATCCTTCGGCCATTGTCGGCGTGGCCGGATGCGTTGCTCAGCAACTGGGCTGGGAGCTTGCTCGCAGGCATCCGCAGGTACGCCTGATAGCCGGCAGCGATGGTATAGCGTCTGTGCCGGATGCCTTTGTGCGCCTGATGGAAGCCCCCAATCTCCGACTTGCCTATTTGGAATTTACTGATTCTTTTCCTGACCGGGATCCATGTCTTGAACAGGTGTCTGCTTCTTCTCAGGTCACGCCTGTGGCCTATGTCAATATCATGCAGGGATGCGACAATTTCTGCGCTTACTGCATTGTTCCGTATACGCGCGGGCCGCGCAAGTCTCGCTCTGCTAGGGCCGTGCTTGAAGAATGTCGTGCCTGGGTGCAGCGCGGCGCTGGGGATATCACGCTGCTTGGGCAGAATGTCAACGTGTTTGGCAGGGATAAGCACGGAGACGGCACAAGCTTTCCTGAACTGCTGAGAATGGTGGCGAAAATTCCGGGCTTGAAGCGCATACGCTTCGTGTCTGCGCATCCAAGGGATTTTTCACAGGAAACCATAGACATGTTCGCCGAGCTGCCTCAGCTTTGTCCGCGTCTTCATCTTCCTCTTCAGTCCGGTTCAGACTCCATGCTCAAAAAGATGGGCAGGGGGTACACCATGGAACGGTATCTTTCCGTCGTGGAGGCTCTGCGCAGGGCCAGGCCTGATTTTGCCCTTTCCACGGATCTGATTGTGGGATTTCCTTCGGAGACAGAAGAAGAGTTCGAAGATACGCTCAGAGCCGTGGATCTCTGCGGATTTATGTCGAGTTTTTCTTTCTGCTATTCTGACAGGCCTGGTACGCGAGCATCGGCCATGCCTTTTAAAATTCCGCGTGAAGTGCAGCTGGAGCGCCTTTCCCGCCTGCAGAATTTGCAGAATGAGCGTGCCGAGGCATGGCTTCGGACACGGGTGGGAATGACGACGGAGGTGCTGCTTGAAGGGCCAAGCCTCCGCCAGGACGGTGTCAATCTCTGGCAGGGTCGCGATCCCTGGGGCGATCCCGTGAATGTTGTGATGCCCAAGGGATATGGTCGTCCTGGACAATTCGTGGATGTGCGGGTGCTGTCTGCAAAGAAGCATTCCCTCATGGCTGAACTCTTGAATTGCTCCGCTGATGCCTGAGTGATGGGTGTCTGCTTTTTGTAGCTTCGCGCATGGAGGATTGCATGTCGCTGAAACAGCGTCTTGGTTTTACGGACGATCCGTTGTATGTCATGGACGGCAACGCCTTTCTTTTCCGTGGGTTCTTTGCCAATGCCGGCATGACTCGCTCTGATGGCTTTCCAACGGGAGCGCTGTTTATTGTCGGCCGCGTGCTCCTGAAAATCCTGCGCGAAGAAAAGCCAGGACATTTCGTCTTTGTCCTTGACGGGCACGGCAAGCACTTCAGGCATGAGATTTTTCCCGCGTACAAGGCTAATCGTCCGCCTGCTCCAGAAGGACTCATTGCCCAGATCGAACCGTTGAAAGAGCTTGCCATGGTGCTTGGAATGACAGTTGTCGTTTCAGACGGATGCGAGGCTGACGATTGCATCGCAAGTCTGGCGTCTGCGCACAGCGGCGATAGACCTGTGGTCATCGTGGGTGTTGACAAGGACCTCAGACAGTGTCTTGCGCCCAATGTAGTCATGTGGGATCCCGCTGCCAAAGAAGAAAAAATTGTCACGCTTGATTCTTTCAGGACAGAAACAGGTCTAGAACCTTGGCAGTGGGCCGATGTGCAGGCTCTGATTGGTGATTCAACGGACAATGTTCCTGGAGTAAAGGGTATAGGGGAAAAAACTGCGGAAAAACTGTTCCATGATTTTAAAAATCTCGAAGACCTTAGGGATCGCATGGAGGAAGCTCCGCAGGCTGTCCGAAAAAAGCTGGCTGGCAGCGAGAAAGCCATGTTCCTCTACCGGGAATTGACCCGGTTGCGCACCGGGTGCTGTTCTAAAGCCATGGATGAGATGATCGTCCGCCCCATGGATGGGCAAAAGGCCAGGACTTTTTTCCGTCAGTACGAAATGTTCAGCCTGCTTCGCGAACTGGACAGCCTGATCCGCCAGGGCATTGTTGCCCTGCAGGCAGAGGCTTCAGCTGATATTGCTGACACTGGTTCGTCTCAAGCCATGATTCCTCAGCGCCGAGGGTTGCTGTCCCTTCTGGAAGCTTCACCAGCGCTGCCGCCGCTCCATGCTGTTGAAAGGGTAGAAGAACTGCCGTCATGTGCCGGACTTGCGGTTGCAGTTACGCCGGCTCCGCCGTCGTCGCTGCATGCTCGTGAAGGAGGTCTTTGCGTTGCTGTCAGTGGGGGAGAAGATTGGCTTTTTCAGGGAGACGAGCTGAAGCTGGCGGACTGGCTTGCTGATGCTGAATTTGTTATCGTTCCTGATTTTAAGCGATTGCTGCACAGCTGCCCGGCCTGGGGCAGAATCGACAACAGCCGATGCTTTGATCTTGGTCTTGCAGCCTATCTTCTGGAACCTGAAGACAGAGATTACAGCTGGCCCAGGCTAGCTGCCAGACATGCCGAAAAAACTGGGCTTTCTCTGGAAAGGCCTGCAGCCATGGCCCTTTCATTGCATAAAGAGCAGGCTGCCCTTTTGGAGAAAACGGGATTGACCCTTCTTCTCCGAAGAATGGAAATGCCGCTAATCCCGGTGCTGGCCGCTATGGAAGATGCCGGCATTGCCATAGACGCCATTGCACTTAAGAATTTTTTGGGCGAAGTTCAGAAAGAGCTCGAAAGCCTTACGGCGCGTATTTACCGTGAAGCAGGCGGAGAGTTCAATATTCGTTCTGCCCAGCAGATAGGTGAAGTCCTGTTTGGCAGGCTTGGACTGACAAATGCAAAGTCAACGAAAGGAGGCCAGGCTTCCACATCACAGGCCGTTCTGGAAAAGCTTTCCGGCGAACATCCTGTCGTTGATGCGCTCCTTGAATTTCGCAAGCTTGAAAAGATGCGTTCCACCTATCTTGAACCGCTTCCCAGGCTGGCTGATGCCAGCGGCCGAATTCACACTACGTTTAACCAGACAGCCACGGCTACTGGACGGCTTTCTTCCAGCAATCCTAACCTGCAGAATATTCCGGTGAGAGGCAGCCTGGGGCACCGCATGCGCACATGCTTTACGGCAGGCCCAGGCATGCTTCTTGTTTCAGCAGATTATTCCCAGATTGAACTGCGCGTCCTGGCCCATTATTCCAAAGATCCAACACTGCTGACCGCTTTCCGCAACGGAGAGGATATCCATACGCGTACGGCGGCTTTGCTGCATGACGTCGATCCGTCCAAGGTCGGCCCGGATGAACGTCGCAAGGCGAAAACCATCAATTTTGGACTGATTTACGGCATGGGTCCTCGAAAGCTCGCCCAGGATCTTGGCATTCCCCTTGCCGAAGCAAAAATGTTCATCGAACGTTATTTTGCACGTTTTTCCTGCATCCGTGATTTTTTTGACCGGGTAGAGGAAGATGCCCGGCGCGACGGCTATGTCACCACGCTTTCCGGGCGGCGCAGACCTTTGCCCGACATGCGTTCACAAAGCGGACAGGCCAGGGCTCTTGCGGAGCGTCAGTCTGTGAACACCCTGATTCAGGGCTCGGCGGCTGATCTGATAAAATTTGCCATGCTTGCCGTTCATGAGGATCGGGAGTTGCAGTCCATGCAG
>JAGAZG010000156.1 GCA_017940105.1 Mailhella sp.
AGACCATGTCTACCTTTTTAAGCTTTTGCGAAACTTATTTTACGTTATCGAAAAATGGGCGAAGCATCAGGTAATCGGCGGCAGCCCAGTGCTGGAGTGGACTGGCAGCGAAGCCGCGTCCATCACGCTGTCCGTGAGGCTGGACGCATCGCTGGGGCTTCCGCCTTCCGTTGGAATGCGCATGCTGAAAAACATGCTGGAACGTCATGATGCCTATTCGCTGGTCATCGGCACGGACTACTTCGGCAAGTTCGTGCTGGAAGGAATCGAAGAGGACAGGCGGCACTTCACGGGAGCGGGGATATGCCTCGTGGACGAGGTGTCGCTGAAGCTAAAGGAGCATTCAAGGGGATGGGCATAAATGCCATCATTTGATTTGGTAGCTGTGTCGTTTTTTGCCCGGATTATCCTTTGGGCACCTGCAAGCTTCCTTGAAACTGCATAGCCATAGTCTGTTTTTTAGTTCGTTTTAGTCTACTTAAAGTCTTCTTTTTAGTCTACTTTCTACTCGAACTTTCGGTCTGAACCATCAATAACAATCCATTCTCCACGCCTTTTGGAACCTTTGCGTTCCACAAGGTGAAGTTCCTGCAACTGACGAATGCACTTTTTAATGCCGCCTAGACTGATATCGAGTCTGTCTGCCAAATCTTTTTGGGTTATCTGAGGGGATCCTTTCAGCTCAGCTAAAATTTTTCGGTTGCTGTCTGAAAGCTTGCTGCGGCGCTTTTCCAGCAGTTTGCGCAAGACTACAGGTTCTGGCTCGAACAAAAATTTCAATGTTACCTTTAGCATGCCGTCCTCGAAAGTAAACGCTTCCTTTCCATAATGAGAGACGATGATCGGCACGCCATGCCCGCTTTGCTCTGCAAAACCTGTTGCAATGAATACCGTGAGCAACGCTCTGTTTACAGGTTTGCTAGTACCTTTATAAAAACCTTCCTCTGAAAGACCGTATGGCAATCCACCATAGGAAACGATTTCTATTCTGTCATCAAAGATAAAAACTGACGGCGGAATTTTACCACTCCATTCGTTATGGAGGCATGCATTAACCCAGGCTTCGCGAAATGACTCATAATCAAAAAGTGTCGTTTCTGAACGCAGTCCGGCGTTAAGATTGACCTGAGTAGTATTTAGCAATTTGAAATAGTCAAGGACGTTCATCATTGATTTCAGCAAACACTGTCCGCCGAATTCAGTCCGTTCTGACATCACTGTTTTATCAGTTCCGCTGAATTTAACGACTTTAATGGAGGAGGCGTTTTGATCTGAAAGAAGATAGGCCATATAATTATACCGCCCATCAGCAGTCATAAAACCATAGTTTTTGTAAAATACCACAGATTCGGACGCATGGATGCCGCTTTGAGCAAGGAACATAAAAAACTGTTTAAAGGAGAGATGTTGGTCATCGGAAGCAATCTCAGCTATGATATCCGACGTGCCTGAGGCAAGCATCTTTCGCAAAATCGAGACGGAGGCTTGTTCATCTGCTGCTGCATTTCTAACATAGTACCTTCCGTCACAGGCATACGGGATGTCAAAACCATTTGCTGTCACTTCTATGTAGCTATTGCCTGAATCGTCTTGCTTTTCATATATGGATGCTAAAATCTGGGGAGATATAAGCAGGTTAATTTTGTTGCGGATGTCAAGCAAGGTTTTCTTGCCAATCTGCAGCCCCTTGACATTGCCGTTGTCATCCACTCCAAAAAACACTCTGCCGGAGCCGCTTCTATTGAGCATGGCAGACAACGATCTGATTCCCCTGTCCAATTGAGAAAGGCTTTCTTTAAACTCTGTAGTTTCGTTTTCTTGCCCAAGATTCATACGGATTTCCAAATCGGTTGAATTTGTGGAATGTTTTTAGTCTACCTAAAAGTCTACTTAAAGTCTACTTTTTAGTCTACCTTGAAGTCGTCTTTTAGCGGAAAAATGACTCCTGGCAGGAATATCAATACTGATAAGGCACATTCGTTTCAGTACCAGCACCGCGTCATAGGAAACCACATGAAGATAGACGTTTCAGCCGGCATGACCGGCATAAACTTCTCGCCGCAGTCTCTTGCGGAGGAAGTGATCCAGAACGTGAGGTGCATCCTCGCCACCCGCAAAGGCTCGGTCCCTTTCGACCGGGCCTTCGGCGTTTCATGGGACATGCCTAAAACAAAACGACTTGCTTGACCAAGTGGTTGAATTAGCCGGCGGATGTTTAAACATGCCTTTGAATCTGCAGTAGAGGAAGCGTCAACCAACAACAAAGTCTTCAGCCCTCAGAACTGGTGTAAGGCTAAAGGATCGCTTAAAGACATTCGCACAGCGGTTCGTCAATTTTTAATGTCCATGAAATTTCAGACAGGCAGTAAGCCATTGCTGGAGGCACTGAATACCGGGCTGAAGATGAAAAATGAAGATTTCGAGCCCAGATGGACTGCAGACTGATATAGAATTGCTGCTAAGGGTTTGTTCATGAACATGTCAATCTTCTATAACGGAATATCTTTGGAGCAAGATAGGAGTGCCTGAAATAATGCATGACCTAATCGTATACCAGCAATCCGGTGATCTTTTTCAGGATGCTGCAAAAATCATTGAATCTGCGCAGCAAGTCGCTTACCGCGCTGTTGACCGCGTTTTGGTATTGCGCAATTGGCTGCTGGGGAAACGCATTTCTGAAAATGAGTTGAAAGGTGACCGGCAGGAACGCTACGGCTCAGGAATCGTTGATGACCTCGCCCGGCGATTAACCGATCAATACGGCAGAGGCTTTGACAGGCGCAATCTCTACCGCTTCGTAAAATTTTATCAGACCTACGGGAATATTGTGACCTCGGTGAGTGCACAATCCTTGCAAGGCGCCGGCGATGAAATTGTGGACTCAGCGAGTGCACAATCGTTGGATGCATCCTGTCAGTTCAAGATTTCGGGAAAAATTCTTACCTGGACGCATTATCGCATTCTGCTTCAGGTGCTGAATCCTGACGCGAGAGAATGGTACGAGAGAGAGGCATTTGAACAGGCTTGGTCCGTACGTACGCTGCAGCGAAATATTGACACGCAGTACTATGACAGGATGCTCCTGGCACATTCTACCACGTCTGATTCCAAGCCCCAAGCCTCTATGTCGGGCACACCAGTACGTTGCAGCACGGATCTATTACTATGCCAAATCAAATGCTTTATCCTATAGATTGGTAGTTCCTTACAATCAAACTTCATCGACGTCGTTCTCTATCTCGCGGATCACTTTCGCTGGTACGCCGCCGACGATCACGTTGTCCGGCACGTCATGCGTCACAACCGCGCCCGCTGCGACGATGACGTTGTTTCCGATGATCACGCCGGGCAAAATCGTCGCATTGCCCCCGATCCACACGTCGTTGCCGATTTTGATGGGCTTTGAGACACCGAGATGCCGACGGCGGCCCTTGGGCGAGATTGGATGATTGATGGTCGTAATGAGCGTGTTCGGTGCGATCCAGACATTATCGCCCATCGTCACGGGGCTGATGTCGAGAATCGTCACATTGTAGTTGGCAAGGAACTCGTCGCCGACATGGATGTTCAGCCCGTTGTCACAGCGGAAGCCCGGCAGGACGTTCGGGTTCCTGCCGACACTGCCAAACAACTCGCGGATCGCCGCCTCTTTCGCGGCGCGATCGGTCACGTTGATGGCCTCCAGCTTCTTGCAACCCTCTACCGCGTGAAGCTTCCGCGCGTCCACTTCGGGATCGTTCACGTCGAAGGGCAGTCCTGTGTCCAGTTTTTCAAGCTCTGTCATTGTTTAGCTTTCCTCTCTTTGCTTCCGCTTCATTTCCTTCGCCAACGTTCTGCTCCGCAGGGGGAAACCCACAAAGGCTTCCCCCTGCGGAGCAAAATTACATCAGATCCATCTTGTCCCAGAGAATGTTTCCGTTCGCGTCGAGGTATTCCTCGTCCACATGGACCGCCTGCACCTTGCCAATGAACAGCTCGTGGGTGCCGGGCATCGTGCTTTCGACCACGGCACATTCGATGCTGACAGGGCAGTCGGTGAGGATTGGCGCGTTTACATATTTTGCGTCCTCCCATTTGAGATCGAGCGCCGCAAACTTATCCTCGTCTCGGCCAGAACGCGAGCCAAGGTAATTGTACTCCTTCTTGAAGGATTTCTTCGGCAGGTTGATGACGAAGCTCCCGGTCTCCTTGACCATGTGGTGTGAATAGCGGGACGGCACGATGCCGACCATAACCATCACAGGATCAAGGCTGACGTTGGCGGTAAAGCCGACGACCAGCGCGTTGTTTTTGCCGTCCTTGTCGCGGCAGGACACGATAGTCTGCGGCACGGGCTGCATACACAGCACGGTATTCTTGGCAAGTTTTTTCATCTCGTTTCCATCCTCTTTCAACAATAGGCGTTCTCAAAGATTTCCAGATAATCCGCGTCGGACAGGGGCAGCGGATCGGCGGTGATATCTCCGCCGAGGACTTCATGCACCTTCGCGGGATACAGCTTCAGCTCCTCACGGGTGATGCCTTCTTCGCTCATCTTGAGATTGGCGCAGCCGACGTCCGTGATCAGCTGATCCAGCGCCGCAATGAAGTCCTTGCCGCTCTGCGGATGCTCAATACCCATTGCCTTTGCCATCTTTTTCATCGGCTCCTCCGCAGCCTTTCGCTCGGCGAAGAAGCCATAGTAGGCGTGAGCGATCTCGATGAGACCCGCGCCATGCACAAGGTTGTCGTGGAAGCTGCCCATGACATGTTCCATTGTGTGCGCCGATGTACACATCATATAATAACCGGCGAACGTGTTGGCTAGAGCCATATACGCGCGGGCTTCCTTGTCGCTGCCGTCCACGACAGCGCGGGGCAGATACTTGGCAACGAATTCAATGGTTTTGAGCGCGAACATCTCCGCCATCGGGTGGACATTCTTGTTGACCACGGTTTCGGAGGCGTGGAAGAAAGCGTCCATGCCCTGATAGGCTGTGAATTTCGGCGGCACACTCATCATCAGGTCGCTGTCCACGACGGAGATCGTCGGGAACATGGAGAGGAAGAAGATGCCCGTCTTTTCTTGTGTCTTGTCGTTGGTGATGACCGAGGCGATATCGACCTCACTGGCAGTACCGGCGCTGGTCGTGATGCAGATGATGGGAATGGCAGGATTGGGAGCCGCTTTCTTGCCTCCGTTCGCAGAAAGGGAATAGTCCCAGATGTCGCCAGGGTTGTTCGCCATCAGCGCGATGCACTTGGAGCAATCCATGACGGAGCCGCCACCCAGCGCAAGCACGAAGTCGCAGCCGTTGTCCTTGACCGCTTTCGCGCCGTCCATAACGTTGATGTTCGTGGGGTTCGGGCGGATCTGATCGAACAAAACGTGCTCAACGCCCGCAAGCGCCAACTCCTTCTCAACGCGCGCGAGATAGCCGTACTTCTTGACGGAAGTACCACCCGTCGTGACGATCAGGGCCTTCTTGCCGGGGAGCGTTTCGCTGTGCAGCTCATTCAGTTTTCCGGGACCGAACAGTACCTTAGTGGGCATATAAAAGTTAAAGCTATACATTTGCATGGCCTCCTTGACTTGATTTGTTGAGCAAACTATAGAACGGCAGCAGGAAAATGCAGTAGCTTTTTTTAATATCTTGACTGGCTTTTCTTAATCTCTTGTGCTATACTACCACTATTCTGGCAGGGAGGTGCGGGGCATGACGGGCAACCATTGGAAGCTGCTGAACATGGCAATCGAAAAGCTCGGTGTGGAATTCTCCGCGCTTGATTTGACCTTTCACGACATGACGGACGGTAAAACAACGGGCGATGTTACTTCCTACTGGCCTGGCGCAGAAAACGAGGATGTGCTGGTCTGCGTGTTCAAGGGAACGCACATCGAGGAGCCGTTCCACCGGCAGGACTTCTTTTTCATCAATTATGCCTACCGCAACAGCTATCAGGCACTCTCGGCGAAGTTCAATAACACCGTCACCATCCATGAGGACGAGTGCTACATCGGTCAGCCCTACAGCGGCTACGCCCTGCGCTGCGACAGCGCTGAGGAGACAGTCATCGTTGGCGTGTTGATCCGTAAAGACGCCTTCTTTCGGGAGTATCTGTCGTTGGTCTACACCGACACGGAGCTGTTTCGTTTTTTTATCGAGCCGCAGACCAACCGTTTTTCTGAAGAGTTCATCCACCTGACGATGACGAAGGATCACGCAATCCGCGTAGTGCTGGAACTGATGGTCATCGAGTATGCCGACCGGCGCGAGGACACGCAGCAGATATTGAAGGCGCTGTTGCAAGCGTTGCTCCTGCAAATCACGCGGCATTATCGCATTTCTCGTACCGCCGATAAGCCTCCCAACTCTCTTGTGGCGCAGATCGTGCGGTACATCGGCGACCATTCGGACACTGTGACGCTGGACGAGCTGTCCGAACAATTTTCCTATCATCCCAACTATCTTTCGGCGCTGCTGCCCCGTGAGACCGGTAAAAAATTCACCGATCTGCTGCTGGAAAAGCGCATGGAGCGAGCGATACTGCTGCTTCGCAACACAAGTCTCTCCATAGAAGAAATTGCCGCAATGCTGGGCTACAGTAATCACAGCAATTTCTATAAGGCATTTAAGGAGTATTATGGAGCTTCACCTCGCAAGGGATTGAAGCAAAAGTGAAATAAGGGTACATTTATCCTTGACAAATATCTTCTTAGCAGTCCGGTGGTGTTAAACTAGACTTTCCAATCATTTTTTTGAGATGCTGTGAAAGCCTCCAGCGCCTCCCTCACCCCGCATTCCGGGCAGATGTCGCTTTGACAAGGGTTACAATCAATATTTATACTCGAAAAAAAATTGAAAATTAAAAGTTTTTCGACTAGATTTTTTTGGAGGAGAATTCCATGCTGATCGACAGACCGCTGTATCTAGATAAACTCATTGCCCAGAAAGACAGGGACATCATCAAAGTCATTACCGGGATCCGTCGCTGCGGCAAGTCCGTATTGCTTTTTGATTTGTATTATAACTGGCTTCTCAAAAACGGCGTTGACGCTGGGCATGTCATCCGTGTCAACCTTGAAAATGTTGAGAACCGTCCCCTGCGCCAGGCGGAACCCCTTTATGCACATATATGCACTCAGGTTCTTGATGCAGGGAAATATTATGTTTTCATTGATGAGATACAGTATGTCACGGACTTTGAAGATCTGGTCAACAGCCTAAATAACAAGGGGTGTGACGTATACATAACCGGATCAAATTCCAAAATGCTGTCAGGCGACATCAGCACGGCCCTGCGAGGACGCAGTCTGGAGATCCGTGTGCATACGCTGTCATTCGCGGAATATTTTGCCTACAGGGGCGGTGATCGCAGCACGGCATGGAAAGAATACCTCCTGTACGGCGGGTATCCTTACGTCGCTACCGAAAGCAGTGCAGGCGGCAAAACGGATTACTTAGATATGCTTGAACAAACCGTCGCAACAAAAGATATCATAGATCGCAACGGCGTTCGTAACGCCTCGGTTTTTAATGCGGTATATGATTTTTTGTGCTCAAATATCGGCAGCCTTGTAAGTGCCAAAAAAATCACGGACACGCTTCGCTCCAGCGGATATGGAAACGTAACCTATGATACCGTGGGCAACTACTTGCAGCATCTATGCGACGCGTTTCTGTTTTATAAAGTTTTCCGGCGCGACATAAAGGGAAAGGAATATTTAAAAACCCTCAATAAATATTATATTTCCGATGTGGGGCTGCGCAATGCCAGACTGAACTTCCGTCAAATAGAAGTCACGCATACGCTGGAAAATATCGTATACCTTGAACTGCTGAGGCGCGGATTCATGGTGGACATAGGCAAAAACCGGGATAAGGAAATCGATTTCGTAGCCACTGACACATGCGATACCTATTACATACAGGTCGCATACAGCCTGGCATCACCGGGCAAGACGGAGCAGGAGCTTTCAGCTTTTTATCACATAGATGACGGATATAAAAAGATAGTCATAACCATGGATGATGATCCTTATGTCCATTTAATAAACGGGTATAAGAAAATCAATGCCTTGGAATTCCTTTTGGATAATAATTGCTTGAAAACATTATGATTTGTCATGTCTGGTCGAAGAAAATCAGAATTGGAACAGGAAAGATTGCCCGCTTGCGTTGGCGTCGGTCTGAGGTTGTTGCTGGCGTCTAACGCCAGATAACAGTTGACCCCGGCCCATTAGGGTGGGTCGGGGTCGCTGAAAAAATAACCTTAGCGTAGGCAACCGTGCACGGGGGCGTAAACTTGCCGTGCCAGCCCGAATGTCTGCTCCAACAGATGTTCGGGTTCCCCTTTTATATAAGCGATGCCGTCAGGATTGGCAAGTGGGGTATTGTATGCCTGATTCATCATCAGACAGAACTCCTCAAGGTTATCAGCGCGGTGCACGCCCGTATCTCAATTTTTATTTTCGTGCATATTCTCTCTGATGATATTATCGCTATTCAAGAAGCGTCTACCAATATTGATCGCGGCATTTATATCAGCATGCCTTTCTCGAAGAATTTTCAGTCCCTTGTATTTTTTTGGATCCTCGATCCATTCATTGTCATGCGACGGACAATCCAAAAAAACACAATAGTAAACACTTTGAGTCGTGTCCTTGGACTGTCTGCTGGCGTGACGACGGCGCATATTTTTTCTCATAAGGCTTCTAAGTTCTTCAATGGTTATATCCCCGGCTGGGATTGGTTCAAGCATGGGAGCAAATAGGTTTTGGCGCGTATATTTCATCCTCAGTCCCGGATCTCGAATTTCCCTGAACAGCCTCAACTTCGGGATACCAGGTACAGATATGATACCATCTTCTCGAACTGGGATTTTCTTTATGTGGCGGGCTTCCAGCTCCTTGATCAGATCGAAGGCGTTCCTTCTGCAAACAGAACAAATCCTGCTTGTGTTAGCTGCGGAAACTGAACGCCCAGGATATAAGCGTAGTGGAATGTGCGTGCCATCATTCTTGATGAACGTAAATCCGTTCAACGTCCATGAATTAGCCCCATACCACCAAGCAGCACGTTCACTGTTAGGCATGGCCGAGTCTGATAATAAAAAGCGATTATTTACGGCCTTATAGACCAGAGTTAGTTGCCTTGAGCCGCTTTCGAGGTTTCTAACTTCTCCTTCGAGAATAGGGAAAGCATGGTATTTATGCATCAACCCCTCAATTACAGAGCATACGTCGCCAGTAACGTTTTCCCTCAGAGTAAACATTGTTGAATCAAAGCGTTGATTGAATTTCTGATTAAGCTGGTTGCCCTTACGATAGACTTGCCCTGCTTTTATTAAGCGGCGAATGGAGTTGATGCGGACCGTGCCTGAAGCTTTCGGCACAGCATCTTGCTTTCCAAAATCCTCAAGATCGAACACGGCATAGGCCAAACCCGCTTCTCCCTGGTCAATGGCAACAATCCTGGAAAACAAATTTGGAGTAGCCTGCTTGCCATCTGGAAGCTCTGATATGGGAATTGCCAGACTAATTCTAGGAGAATCAAAGTCAAATGTGGCGTGAGCACCAATGATTTTCTGCTGAACTTT
Source organism: Mailhella sp. (assembly GCA_017940105.1). GTDB lineage: Bacteria > Desulfobacterota > Desulfovibrionia > Desulfovibrionales > Desulfovibrionaceae > Mailhella. The sequence goes on from JAGAZG010000156.1 coordinate 9,580, forward strand.
ATAGTCGCACAGTATTGTCATGTCTCCGACATCTTCGCTATGCGTGGCAAGTAGTCTAGCATCCAGCCGGCTTCTCAAACTGGACGGCCCCTCCAAACGAGCTAGTTTGCCAGAAAAAACTTGTGTGGTCTTGCAGTCTTTTTTCTTGACGCTGACAGCTGTAATCCGTGTTTGATCGTTGGGGGCAACTGGCAGTTCGTAGCACCAGTCATGCGGCATCTGGACGAGAAACTCTAGCAACTGGAGATTGCTACGGTCTCTGATCTTTCCTTTCAGGATTTCAAAGGTTGCTAAAACATCAAGCCGTGATTCATTCCATACGGCGTCAGACTGCAGAATGTCCTTCCATTTTGCAATGGTGCGATAGCGCTCGGGGACAGCCCAAAACGTATTTTTAGGAACATACAAAAGCTCTGTATTGTCAATCCAGGTGAACTTGGTACGCAAAAAGAAATTTTCACGTCGCAGGCGGGTGTTCAATCCGCTGAGAACGCTCACATAGGAATTGAATGCCCTGCGGAATATATTGCTAGATACGGAGCCTTTTGCAAGTTCAGTGAAATATTGATTTGGCAAAGTCTCAGCAAAGCGCCTAGGGAGATCAATCTTCGCAATGGCAGAAGGCACAGGTAGCTGAATTCTTGTGAGCTCTAATTCTGCCGCATTGCGGAATAAGGCTTGAACAGCATCATAATCTGAGGCAATCATTACTGGATCATGAGCAATACGAACAACAAGTTCCCATAAGCGAGTCCACAAGGTTTCAGCAGCTTCAAGATCTGTCACGGTCTTTATGGGATATTCGAAATTATGCCGTGATGAAAATGGGGATATATAAAGAGACCACTTGCGATTGATGAAGAAAGTATTCAGGCTGGTATGACTGCCAGCCTTTTTCTCAATAAAGATGCCTTCATTCATGAACCATTTGCGCACTTCATTGAAAACAGGCCCAGGGTGCATTCGCGCTGTATGACCGATTCGGTGAAGCATATACCGAACAGCTTGTTCAAGCGGTTCAAGGTGCTTGTTAGGACGTTGCTCAAGTTTCGACTGTTCCAGCTTCATGAGAACCGCAGGTAATGAGGGTTCGGACTTCAGCCATTCCCTAACTCTGGAGACATGTTCGTCATACTTGTTCTTGATTTCGTGAAAATCTGTTAGATCGGCCTCTATTTCTGCAGTGACATCAGGCACACCCCCAGTCAGCTTGTTCAGTTTGGGGATTTTTTTGAATTTCTGCCATTGGCTGAGGGCAGTTTTTATGTCTTCGAAGTTTATATGAGACGCATCCTTTTCCCGCTGTGTAATAGCGTTTGACAATTCCTCTCGAAAAGAAACAAAATCGTTGAAGCTATCATGAAAACGAACAACGTTCTCTATGTCATCCTGCAGAGGTATAGATCCGCGGCCAAGAAGCTTGTTCAAAGACGCCTTGGCTTGCTGTGTGCATGCATTCAAGTCATCCAGTTCGGTTTTTACCTCTTCAGCAGTGCGTGATATCCCGGCGAATAAAGAAAGGCATTCTGGTTTTTCAAGAATCTCAGGAAGACAAATGCGCTGAGGGAGCTCACCCAGTATTTCTTCAAGTTCTGTAAGGCGGCTCACATAATTTGCTATCCAGCTGTCCAGATGTCCACCCGCGTTTTGACGAAAGACGGAATAGTTGTCCTTAGCGGATATCTTTAAAAAAGTTTGTGGTGGAATAGCATCTGCAGCTGCTTTCATCTGCCGAACAGCAAGAATTTTGTCTTGCGGAACGCCATAGGATGCCTGCAATTCCTCCACTGTGCTTTTACGGATGTAATTGAGCCCGCGTCCAAGAAGCCAGCTCAGTCCTTCATGATTACCCTTGGTTGTGATTGCTGCTTGAGCATTTTCAGAGGTGGCTTCATCAAATCCTGCAAGAGCGGTTGCTACAGCGCAGTATGGTAGTATTTCAGAATTGCATTGGTACGGTTGCGATGACACGTCAAATGCTATCGTCGAGTTATCCGGCAATGACACAGCCGCTTCTGCTGCAATGGCCATAGGCGTTATTTTCGGAAAGTCTTCTGAAAACGTTTCCAGCACGATATCAACTGTTTGGCATGCCTCAACATACCTTTTTTTCAAATCAGACCACGAGGTAAATTTTTCTGCAAGCTTCCTGGCAATACTTTGAACAATGCTTTCTTTATTTGCATCGCCGATGGCCTTAAAGGTCTTGCAGTATTCCTGAGCAATGACTTCCGCGACGAAACGGTTGTCCTTTCCTCCTCGAGCCCTGACATCAGTCTGGAGGCGATCGACAATTGCGTTAGGGGAAAATTCCTTCCAACCTTTTCCCAAAAAGCGTTCAATGGCGGCAAGAAACTGTTCTGATTGATAAGCATGCCGTGCTGCAAATTCCTTCGCCTTGGCAAACTTGGGAAAAATCCTGAATCCGCAAGCCTGAAGCACAAATATGAAATACGTCAAGGATCCAGGCTCTATTCCTTCTATAACGCCGTACAAAGCTTTGGTTTTTTCTAGGTTCAGCTGATTCAATGCCTGAGGAGGACATCCCAGCCTGAATTTAGTCGTCAACACTGATTTGCTGGGACGGTCGCATCGCGATGCCAGTTTTTTTCTAAAATTTCTTGCGTCTTGACCGCTGATAAGTGTGTATCGAAGGGACTGCATATCTTCTCCTACAAGGCATAATGATTACACTTGACCAGAACAATGTCTATGAATTAGTGTTACAGCACAACTCCATGGTGCTTTTGGACCATCTTTTTATAGATCTCCGTACCTCGGCACCTAGGACTTCGCGCCCGGCCGAAGCTCATCACCTGCCGGGCTTTTTTGTTTTCTCAGTGGAATTTCTCCTGGAATGGAATAGCCACAGTTCGGAGGCCTGCCTCCTTTGCGCATTCCCTCGACGGGCAAAACAAGTCTGGGTACCTGCTCAAGCAGATACGCTCTCAGAGCCAATACAGCTCCGTGCAAAAGATTTTTTCTCCGTACCAGTTGGAGTGTTGCTGGTACATAAACAGGCTCATCAAGGTCTATCTTGATTTGCGAAAGAGTTTCTGTGACCAGTTGCCTTTCAGCAGTTATACCATTCTTCCATACGCGTGCCGCTGCACGTTCAATAATGTAGCGATAAGGTTCCATCAGATCGTAAGGCAGACTTGGATAAGAGGATGGCTCGTGGAGAAAACCGTGGCACGGTGAAAGCTTATGAAAAAGCACCCACCTAAGCAAGATGCCAAAAAGAAATTTTGAGCCGGCATCGAGCGCCTTGTTTATTGGATGATCTTCGCGCCTCGATGCATCCACTTCCAAGTCAGAAAACCAATTTTTCCAGAACTGTGCTGAGGCGTTCGCTTCTATGTTGCGGATTTCTGCCACACTACGACATTTGTTCATCTTGAAACATGCTTTATCCACAGTGGGCAGAAACCGTTGCATTGCATGAAGCCTTTCCCGAATCAGGCAGCGTGCAATGTATGTGCGCTTGATAACATTTTTCCTGAAAAGTATCTGCGTGGTCAGGACGTCAACATCGTCAGATTTGCTCGGAGGGTAAAACACATACGGAGATGGAACATTACGCCTGTGGATCATCATGGGAATTTGATGACGAGCGAGGTCATCAAGGAATTCTAATGGCAACTGACCGCAGGCACCATAGAACATGATAAAATCGATTTTATTCAAGTCGAGAGCCACTGCGCCGCCATTATATTCTGCGACCCAGCTTTTCAGCTTTTTATTCTTTTCCAGGGAATCAAAATAAGGAATCCATATGCTGGCCTTATTGCCTCGTCCATTGGATTTCCATGTCCATATGAAGTTGGCGTGTTGCGCCTGATCCAATGTTTGAATATTTTCTAAATCTGACATATGAAATCCATTTCGAAGTCAGTTTATGGTAGCTATATTAAAAAATTATCGCTTTAGTTATGTCAATCTATTTTCAATAAGGATTGACAAATTAGTATGTTATTTCTAGTCTCCCAAGAAAGATGAGGTTGTTGAGGTCGAAGTCTGCGATAGACCCCAAGAAAGATGAGGTTGTTGAGGTGTCTTTTATGCCCGCGCCCCAAGAAAGATGAGGTTGTTGAGGCACACGGCATAAAAGCGGCCCAAGAAAGATGAGGTTGTTGAGGAGAACTTGAAGCGCATACCCCAAGAAAGATGAGGTTGTTGAGGATAAGCAATATAAGCGGACCCAAGAAAGATGAGGTTGTTGAGGAATAAATCAATATTTTATCCCAAGAAAGATGAGGTTGTTGAGGGAAAACGCCTTGGTCCCACCCAAGAAAGATGAGGTTGTTGAGGTGTATTCCCATACGTGCCCCCAAGAAAGATGAGGTTGTTGAGGGTACTGACCCTACCCCTCCCAAGAAAGATGAGGTTGTTGAGGTTTTTCACAGCTGCTTTTCCCAAGAAAGATGAGGTTGTTGAGGCAGGTTGAGGAGGGTGCCCCCAAGAAAGATGAGGTTGTTGTAATCATCATATGGCAGGGAGCGGATCAGCCTGCCAAAGAACAGGTCGAAGTCCGGGCTTTCACGAACAGCGTTCCAGATCATCAGCTTTGCTCCTGACTTGCGGTGCGTCTTCTTTTGGTCTGGATATTTCATGTATGAATAAGCGACGGCGGCTTGGTCCTTTGGCAGTGACGTTATCCTGGCTCTGAGCGCCAGCTCACCTTCCTTGGAAAGGACCAGACCGATGGTTGTGAAGTAATCCATAGGCAATTCTCCTTTATAGGTTGACTAATGGTATAGAATAAGTATTATAAAGGTATGAAATTTGAGTACGATCCAAACAAGAGCGAGAAAAACAAAGCGAAGCACGGCATCGACTTTGAAGAAGCGCAAGCCCTATGGAATGATGAGCGCCTGTTGATCTTTCCGCTCATGTATGAGGCCGAACCACGCAAGGCTTGCATAGGCAAGCTGTTCGGCAAGCATTGGACAGCGATTATTACCTGTCGAGGAGAAAGCGTTCGTCTTATCTCCGTGCGCAGGGCAAGACATGACGAGGTAGACGCCTATGAAAACGACGAAATCGGATATTGACGAACGCTTTGACGATGGTGAGAGCGTGATGGCGTATGCTGACCTTTCGCGTGCCGAACGCCCTAATAAGGTTAAGCGGGTCAACGTAGACTTCCCCGCATGGATGGTTGAAGCCCTGGACAGGGAAGCCACGCACCTGAATATTCCCAGGCAAGCTCTCATAAAGATGATGATAGCAAACAGCCTGAAGCAAACGGACATTGCAACTGCCTTGCAGTAACCTTTTGGTTCTTCAGCAATCAAAGAAACGCCGCAGCCCAAAACTGCGACGTTTCAGTTTCGTCATCGCCTATTTTCCATTCGGAGCTTTCGTCCTGCATAGGACAGGTAGCAGTTCAACGCGTTGAACTCGGAGCGGCTGCCATCGTTCCACTTTATTGCCGCTAATCATTGGAGTTTCTGAAGCAGCTTCCAGAATTCCCTGAATTGCCAGAAGCTCATCACAAGCCGATAGAGATACCCACACAAGAAGAAGTTCGTGCAATGCTCATGGTAGCGAAGCCGCATTTGCAGCGGGTAATTTTGATTGCCGCAAACTCAGGTATTCGTGTCGGTCCATCTAAGCTTTTTGATGTGCGCTGGGAAGATATAGACCTCAAGCGTTGTGTGTTTCGCGTTCGAGCTGCCAATAAAAATCGTAACGAGCCTGTCAGGGAAATCCCCATTCGTGAGGATATGCGCGGATTGTTCAAAGCGTGGAAAGAGGAAGATTTTGCTGCGAATCTGCCGTGGCTTATACATTACAACGGCAAGCCTGTTTCAAGCATCAAAACTACATGGGAAACATGCAAGCATAATGCCGGCATCACACGCAAGATCACGCCTTATTGCCTGCGTCATCTTTTCGCAACCGAGGCAATAGCATGCGGGTCAGATATTGGAACTGTCAGTAAACTTATGGGGTATTCATCGCCAGAAATGGTGCTGAAGCACTACCAGCACGTGCTGACGAGGCAGAAAAAGGCGGCAGTGGAGTCTCTTCCAAGCACGCCTTTGCCTTCTGTTCTGTATGGACGCGTCTGTATGGACAAAAAAAACGGGTCAGCCTCATGTTAGCTAACCCGTTGAAATATTTGGTGCGCCCGGAGAGATTCGAACTCCCAACCTACTGGTTCGTAGGCAATAATATGTTTATATAACATATTATAATTATTAATTAATTTACGTCTGCTGTATGGTCAAATATGGGTAAATCATGGTAATTCACTGTATTTCTGTATGGGTAGATTCTAGTTACCCATACAGAAATCCTGATATGGGAGCACAGCCAAAAAAATCTGTTACATATTCACCTAGAGTAACTATGCTCTCGCTTGCTACTGTCATGCTGCCGGCGCTTGAAGTCACAACCGCAGACTTTGCCTTGGACGTGAAAGGTGTCTTGCTCCCTGACTTGCTTTGACCTATAGTGTATTACGCACGGTTGCCCTCTTAGTCTCTTCGCGTCGGCACGGCGCAAACCGTAACGGGAGGGTACAGCCATGCGGACGTTTGTTTACGCTCTGCTTATCGCTGTGGCTCTGGTTCTGTTGTTCGCCTCCAAGGCTGAATAACAGTTGACCCCGGCCCAGTAGTGATGGGTCGGGGTCGAAAAAGAAACTCTTACCGTGGCAACCG
>JAGAZG010000157.1 GCA_017940105.1 Mailhella sp.
CCGCTTCCTGCAGCATGCGCTTTTCGTTGCGAATGATGATCTCAGGTGCGCCAAGTTCCTTGAGGCGCTTGAGGCGGTTGTTGCGGTTGATCACCCGACGATACAAATCGTTAAGGTCAGACGTGGCAAAACGACCGCCATCCAAAGGCACCAGCGGACGCAGATCCGGCGGAATAACTGGTATGACCTCAAGAATCATCCATTCCGGCTTGTTATTGGACTCAAGAAAGGCTTCGACAATTTTAAGCCGCTTGGTAAGCTTTTTCTTCTTGGTCTGGCTCTTGGTTTCCTGAGATTCGCGGCGAAGTTCTTCTTTAAGCACGGGCAGGTCGAGTTCTTCAAGAAGGCCCCTGATAGACTCAGCGCCCATGCCGACCTTCAAAGACCCGTCGCCGTTCTGCTCGACATACTGCAGGTACTGGTCTTCAGAAATGACCTGCATTTTGGCGAAGCTGCTGCTGCCGGGATCAAGCACAACGTAAGAATCAAAGTACAAAACCTTTTCAAGATCGGCCATGGTCATGTCGAGCAACGTGCCTATCTTTGAAGGAAGCGTCTTTAAAAACCAGATATGCGCAACCGGAGCGGCAAGATCTATATGCCCCATGCGCTCACGGCGAACCTTGGCCGCGATGACTTCAACGCCGCATTTTTCGCAGACAATGCCGCGATGCTTCATGCGGCGGTATTTGCCGCAGTTGCACTCGTAGTCTTTGACTGGTCCAAAAATCTTGGCGCAGAACAGTCCGTCACGTTCAGGCTTATAGGTGCGGTAGTTGATGGTTTCAGGCTTTTTAACTTCGCCGTAAGACCATTCACGTATCTTTTCCGGAGATGCAAGCGTGATCTGAATGGAATTCAGGTTGCGGATGGCCGCAGAACCGGAAGCATTCCCGGTGTCACGGACTGCAAAAAGATCGTCCATGCTCATGTATATCTCTCCCTTGGCAAGAGGGTTATATTCATGTATGCCGCGCCGCCGGCGCGGACCTGTCCTGCTGCGTCTGCCGCCTCTGAGGCGGCAGACGCAGCGAACTATTCCGCGTCAGGGGCAGGATTGTGGAAGAAACGCTGCTTCACAGGCTTCTTGCTCTCTTCCTGCTCAAGGTTCACATTAAGGCCAAGGGACATGAGTTCCTTGACAAGCACGTTGAAGGATTCCGGCAGACCGGATTCCAAGAAGTTGTTGCCCTTGACAATTTTTTCATAGATTTTCACGCGTCCGGCCACATCGTCAGACTTGACGGTCAGGAATTCCTGCAGCAGGTACGAAGCGCCGTAGCCTTCCAAAGCCCAGACTTCCATTTCGCCCAGACGCTGACCACCAAACTGGGCTTTGCCGCCCAGGGGCTGCTGCGTAACCAGAGAGTAGGGGCCTGTGGAACGCGCATGAATTTTCTCATCCACGAGGTGATGCAGCTTAAGATAGTACATCACGCCGGTGGTCACTCTATTGGCAAAAGGTTCCCCAGTTCTGCCGTCAAACAGCTGGGTTTTGCCATCGCTGGGTAGCCCGGCCCGCTCAAGCCAATCCCAAATCTGCTTTTCCTGGGCGCCGTCAAATACGGGAGTCTTGGTGATGATGCCTTTGCGCAGAGACCGTACAGCGTCCTTAAGTTCGTCATCGCTCATGCTGTCAACAAGCTCGTCAATGAGCATGCCGTCTGAGCGCGCCGAAGGCAGGTCTGCAGCGAAAATATCCTTTACCTCGGCACGCAGCGTCTTCATGGCAACGCCATTATCCACCATCTCGGCAAGTTGACGCCCCAGTTCCTTGGCGGCCCATCCCAGGTGCGTTTCCATAATCTGGCCGATATTCATTCGTGAAGGCACGCCAAGAGGATTAAGCACAACATCTACGGGACGTCCGTCTGCAAAGAACGGCATGTCTTCCTCGGGCAAAATCATAGACACAACACCCTTGTTGCCATGACGACCAGCCATCTTGTCGCCCACAGAAAGCTTACGCTTGATGGCGACATGGACCTTGACCATCTTAATGACGCCTGGAGGCAGGTCATCGCCCTCGGTAACCTTTTCACGCTTTGAGTCATAAAGTTTTTTGATCACATCAAGCTGATGCTCATAGGCCGCAATCATCTTAAAGATTTCGGCATTAGCGTCTTTATTGCGCAGAATGCCGCCAAGCTTCTTGACAGGAAGGCTCTGCATAACTTCCCAGGAAAGCGTGTTGCCGGCTGCAGCCAGAACTGCGCCCTTTTCTGAAATATCAGAATTCAGTACTTGACCTTCCATCAACGGACGCATGCGTTCACGCGTACGATCAGACAAAGCGCGCACGTGATCGGCTTCTTTGCGATCAAGGCGGGCAATTTCGTATTCCTCGATTTCCCGGATGCGGTCATCCTTTTCACCAGAACGGCGGTTGAAGACCTTGACGTCAATGACCGTGCCCTCAATTCCCGGCGGGACCTTAAGAGAACTGTTTTTCACGTCCCTGGCCTTTTCACCGAAAATGGCGCGCAGCAGCTTTTCTTCAGGCGTGAGCTGGGTTTCTCCCTTGGGAGTAATCTTGCCGACAAGGATGTCATCTGCCTTGACGGAAGCTCCTATGCGTATGACACCGCTTGCGTCCAGGTTGTGCAGCATGTCTTCGCCAAGGTTTGGGATGTCGCGCGTAATTTCTTCGGGGCCGAGCTTGGTGTCTCTGGCAACGACCTCGAATTCTTCAATATGGATAGAGGTGTATATGTCGTCGCGCACGGCTCTCTCAGAAATGAGAACGGCGTCTTCATAGTTATAACCGCACCACGGCATGAAAGCCACGACCAGGTTTTTGCCAAGCGCAAGCTCGCCGTTTTCAATACCGGGGCCGTCTGCAAGTATGTCGCCCTTCTTCACTCGCTGTCCTGGCATGCAGGTTGGCTTCTGTCCAAAGCAGGAGTTCTGGTTGGACTTGTGGAATTTCAGAAGGTCATAGCTACGTATGCCACCACGTTCTTCCAGGTAAAGATCGTCATACGCGACGATGATGCGGTCAGCATCAGCATAGCGGACGATGCCGTCTCCTTCGGCAAGAAGGCAGGCGCCTGAGTCGCGGGCAACATCATATTCCATGCCGGTGCCGACAAGGGGACGTTCTGAACGCAAGAGCGGCACGGCCTGGCGCTGCATGTTCGAGCCCATGAGGGCGCGGTTGGCGTCGTCATGCTCCAGGAAAGGAATGAGTGCAGCAGAAATCGAAACCATCTGACTGGGAGATATATCTTGCAGGGTGACTTCGTCGCGGCTCATCGTAAGGACATCGCCGCTTTCGGTCGTGCGCACTGTGAGATTTTCTTCTTTGAAACGGCCATTTTCGACCGGTTCGTCTGCCTGCGCGATGACTTCCTTTTTTTCGCACGAAGCGTCCATAAAGACGATTTCGTCCGTGGGGCAACCGTTTTTGACCTTGCGATACGGAGTTTCAATAAATCCGAATTCGTTGACCTTCGCGTACGTCGTCAAAGAAACAATGAGACCGATGTTTGGTCCTTCAGGCGTTTCAATGGGGCAGATACGTCCGTAATGGGAAGTGTGCACGTCGCGCACTTCGAAACCGGCCCTTTCACGGTTAAGACCACCGGGGCCCAGAGCGGACAAACGGCGCTTATGCGTCACTTCAGAAAGGGAGTTGGTCTGATCCATGAACTGCGAAAGCTGCGAAGTTCCAAAAAACTCCTTGAGCACGCCAGAAACAGGCTTGGGATTGATTAAATCATGGGGCAGGTACTGCGAAACATCCTGCTGGATGTTCATGCGCTCTTTAATGGCGCGCTCCATGCGGACCAGGCCTATACGGTACTGGTTTTCCACCAGCTCTCCCACAAGGCGCACACGCCTGTTGCCAAGATGGTCGATATCGTCAGGCTTGGCGTTCGTGTCCTTCATGCGGACAAGCACCTTGATGGCAGATATGATGTCTTCGTCCGTCAAGGTGACCACGCTGCGATCTATGTCAAGGCCAAGTCGCAGGTTGATCTTGTAGCGGCCGACAGCAGAGAGATTGTAATACTCGGCATTGCGGAAGATGTTGTCAAAGAAAGTCTTTGCAGCTTCAGGCGTAGGCGGAGAGCTGGGACGCATGCGGCGGTAAATCTCTCCCTGCGCCTTTTCTGTGCCAGCGACTCTGTCGAGCTTGAGCGTATCAAGAATGGAGGTCGAAGTATCCTTGCCGCGCGTGTACAGGAGGCGAAGTGAATGAATGCCCAGGTCGCCCATCTGTTCCAGAAGAGCCTCACGAACTTCTTCGCCTGCTTCAGCAACAATTTCTCCAGTAGCGCTGTTAATGATATCTTCGGCAAGGTACAATCCGAGAGGATAATCGGCAGGGACATCCATCTCTTCAACCTTTGCGCGGGCAAGCTTTTTCCAGTCCAAGCCGGTAAGTTTTTTGCCTTCTTTAACGATGACATTTCCATCAGCGTCAGCAATATTCCTGTAAGCCTGAAAGCCTTCGAAAAATTTCACGTCCGGGCGTACGTAGACGCGCTGCCCGTCAAAATGCAACTCTACGCTGTCGTAAAACGTATCAAGAATCTGCTGCTTGCTCATGCCCATGGCCTTGAACAGAATGGTCGCGGGCATTTTGCGGCGGCGGTCGATGCGCACATACAGGATGTCTTTGTGGTCGAAGTCAAAGTCAATCCATGAACCGCGCATGGGGATAACCCTGCACGAGTACAGCACATGGTGAGAAGAATGCGTTTTGCCGCCGTCATGTTCAAAAATTATGCCGGGTGAGCGCTGGAGCTGGTTGACAATGACACGCTCAGTGCCGTTGACAATAAAAGTACCCTTCTCCGTCATCAGAGGCAAGGTGCCAAAAAAGATATCCTGCTCCTTGCCGTCGCGGTAGGTCCTGTTGCCATTTTCATCATTGTCATAGATGTCAAGGCGGACCTTGATACGCACAGGCGCCTCATAGGTAAGGCCGTTTGTGATGCACTCCGCCTGATCGAACTTCGGTTCGCTGATTTCATAGCCCAGATATTCCAGGCTGGCGGTACGATTGTAATCTTCGATGGGAAACACGGAGCGGAACACACCCTCAAGCCCAACGTGGGGGTCGCGTTCTTCCGGTTTACGCCCTTCCTGCAAAAAGGCGTTGTATGAGTCCACCTGAAGATTCAAAAGGTGCGGAATGGGAACGGATACTTTGATTTTGCCAAATTGCTTTGTAAGCTGGCCCATTACTCTACCTCAAGAATGACTTGTCCGGATTAGTACCGGATAATTAACGGACGGGAAAGGCGTTTCTGCATGAATACCAGATAACAGGCACAAAAAAGCCCCCTTTTCCTGCAAGGAAAAGGTGCCTGTTAAAATCATAAGACTTCTGGCCTGGAAGGATCCTTTCAAAAGTAAGCCTGTGATTCCGTCCGTAGGGATTAACCTGTGAGCTAGATACAATATTCATTTTTTTATATAAAGGCAAGTGTAAATTATACCAAATTCAAGGCACAAAAAAGCCCCCTTTCGGGGGCCCAAAAGCATGTTGCAAGAGTGCTTACTTGATTTCGCACACTGCGCCGGCTTCGGCGAGCTGCTTCTTTGCGGCTTCGGCATCTTCCTTAGACACGCCTTCCTTAAGGGTGGAAGGAGCTCCGTCGACCTTATCCTTGGCTTCCTTGAGGCCAAGTCCGGTAAGAGCACGAACTACCTTGATGACGCCGATCTTGTTAGCGCCGACTTCCTTGAGAATGACGTCAAATTCAGTCTTTTCTTCTTCAGCGGGAGCAGCAGCTGCTGCAGGGCCGGCAGCAACGGCAACGGCGGGAGCAGCTGCGGAAACGCCAAATTTTTCTTCAAGTTCCTTGATGAATTCGGCCAGTTCGAGCACGGTCATGTTGGCAATAAATTCAACAACCTGTTCTTTGGTGACATCAGCCATGGTAATGACTCCTTGCAGATTTCTTAGATAGAGTGGTTAGAGGCACATGAAACGTCAGGACTGCTATGCAGCCTTCTTTTCTTCTATAGCCTTGAGAGCGTAAAGAAGAGGACGGATCATATTGGCCATGAGGGAAACAAAATTGGTGGGCACGGCATTCATGGTAGCCAGAGCCTGGGCCAGCAGCTGTTCCTTGGAAGGCAGTTTGGCAAGATCTCCCACCTGTGCAGGGGAAAGTGCTTTACCATCAAGACTGCCCTGACGGATTTCAAGCTTGGTCTGGGTTTTGGCATATTCCGTGAGAGCCTTAGTAACACCAACCGGATCATTGAATCCAAGAGCAATGGCACAGTTATCCTTCAAAGAAGGAATGATTGAGCTGTGCTCGGTGGAGTCCAAAGCTATGCGGGCAAGAGTGTTTTTGACGACGTGATACTCGCCGCCTGCGGCACGAACCGCCACACGAAGCCCGGTCAGCTCTTCCACCGACATGCCCTTGAAGTCGGTCACAACCGCAAATGAAGCGCGGGAGGAATAATCCTTCACCTGCTCGATAATAGCGGCTTTTTCAGACCTGTTCTTCACGTGATGCTCCTCACGATTGGGTGTTTGTCATGTGGAATAGCCGAGCCAAAGAAACAGTCTAAGCAGGATATTAAGGCTCTCGCCGCCTGCTGTCTTCGACTCGAAATTCCAACCCTAGCCGAAATTGAAGAAAACGCCTGACGTTATCCTTCAATAAATTTTTTGCAAAGCGCCATGTCAACCTTGAAGCCTGCCCCCATAGTGGTAGTCAACGCCATGGAAAGCATATACTGGCCTTTAGCAGCTGACGGCTTCAGACGGTTTACCGCATCGAGAAAAGCTTTGAGGTTGCTGAGAATTTTTTCAGCACCGAACGATACTTTGCCGAGCGGAGCATGAAGCACACCAGCCTTGTCTACTTTAAAGTCAACACGGCCTGCTTTAAGTTCCTGGACAGCTTTTGCAACATCAAAAGTAACTGTACCGGTCTTTGCGTTAGGCATAAGTCCGCGTGGGCCAAGAACACGGCCAACCTGGCCGACAAGAGCCATCACATCAGGAGCTGCGACTGCGGCATCAAAATCAAGCCAGCCGCCCTTGATCTGGGCGACAAGTTCTTCAGCGCCAACAAAATCAGCTCCAGCGGCCTTGGCTTCTGCCTGCTTGTCGCCTTTGCAGAATACTGCAACTCGAACAGTCTTGCCGAGACCATGCGGTAAAGAAACAGCACCGCGTACCATCTGGTCAGAATACTTGGGATCGACACCAAGTCGAAGGGCAACTTCAACGGTTTCGTCAAACTTAGCGTGGGAAGTGGAAAGTGCCTTAGCTACAGCATCTTCAACTGAAAAACGCTGCGTAAGGTCAATGCCATCCATCGCCTTGCGATAATTTTTACCATGCTTGGGCATGTGTTATTCCTTATGATGCGCTTATCGTTTTGAATCTCCTGCCTGCTAACCATGCCAACAGGCAGTGCGTCCGAATCCAACGAAACAGGCATGACGCGATTATCGCGCCTGATCCATTGAGGTTCCTGAAAGAACCTATTTTACCTCAAGTCCCATGCTGCGGGCTGTGCCCATGATGGAACGCACGGCGCCCTCAAGATCCTTGCAGTTAAGATCGGGCATTTTGAGCTTGGCGATCTCTTCAACCTGGGCAGATGTCACAGAACCAACCTTGTTACGGTTCGGTTCACCAGACCCCTTTTCTACCTTGGCGGCTTTCATGAGCAGAACAGGGGCAGGCGGGGTCTTTGTAACAAAAGTGAAGGAGCGGTCAGCATACACAGTGATGATCACAGGAATGATCATGCCTTTCTGATCCTGTGTACGAGCATTGAACTCCTTGCAGAAACCCATGATGTTGACGCCATGCTGACCAAGAGCTGGTCCAACAGGCGGCGACGGATTTGCCGCGCCAGCAGGTATCTGCAGCTTGATCTTAGCAACTTCTTTCTTGGCCATTGTTTTTTGTCCTTATATCAATAGCGGAGACATAACCGCTACGCTGATAATGCTATAATTTGTCATCAGCCTTTGGTAACTTGAGCAAAATCAAGCTCTACAGGTGTGGATCTGCCAAAAATTGACACGTTCACCTTGAGCTTGCCCTTGTCGTAGTTGACTTCGTCCACCGTAGCATTGAAGCCGCTGAACGGCCCGTCAACAACCCTGACTTCTTCACCATGTTCAAAGTTAAACTTGGGCCTGGGCTGATGGTGCCTTGATTCCATAAGGTCAAGAAGACGCGCAGCCTCATCGCTGTCCATAGGTGCCGGGCGGTTCTTGCCGCCGACAAACCCAGTGACTCGCGGAAGGTTCTGAATTTTATGCCAGGACATGTCCGTCATTGACATACGAACCATGACATAGCCTGGAAAAAGCTTTCTTGTCACGGTCTTCTTTTTGCCGGTTTTGCTGAGTTCTTCTACTTTCTCTGTAGGGACAACCACCTCGTGAATACTGTCACTCAGCTCACCATCAATCATAAGCTGACGGATCTCCTGCTCAACCCTCTGCTCAAAGCCCGAATACGTATGAAGAATATACCAGCGCCCCTGGCTTCTGTCGACAGGTTCGTTTTCTTCAACCTGGCTCATGCTATCTGCATCTGTCATGGCAACACCTATCGGATCACTGTTTGAAAATCAAAAGAACTAAGACAGAATCAAGCGGATTACGCCCGAGAGCACTAGATCCACAAGCCCGAGAAGTATGGCCATGACAACCACGAAGCCAAGCACGACAAGGCTGGTCTTACGGGTCTCTTTCCAGTTCGGCCAACTGACTTTGCTCAGTTCACGGCGAGAAAGGATCAGATATTCCTTAAAATCCGCAATACGCTCTGCAAGGCTGCGGCCCTTGCCTGTTACAGCGGCAGCATTGCCGGATGCAGGCTTGGCCGGAGTTGCTTTCGGAGTCTGTTCCGCGGTTTCATCCTTTTTCTTGCTCATAACAGCCTCAAAACTGAAAAGACAAAAGAAATGGCAGGCCAGGAGGGATTCGAACCCCCAACATGCGGTTTTGGAGACCGCCGCTCTGCCGTTGGAGCTACTGGCCTGCGCTATGAAGCACTACTTAGACTCACGATGAGTCGTATGTTTTTTATCCCAGGGACAATACTTCTTGACCTCAAGACGTCCAGTAGTGTTCTTCTTATTTTTTACGGTGGCGTAGTTGCGGCGCTTGCACTCAGTGCAGGCGAGCAGAATATTCACGCGCATTTGTTACTCCAGAATTTCCGTCACAACGCCAGAACCAACGGTGCGTCCGCCTTCACGGATGGCAAAGCGCTGTTCCGGAGCCATGGCAATGGGGTTGATAAGCTCAGCGATGAACGTGGCATTATCGCCGGGCAGCACCATGCCTTTTTCGTCCTCAAGACGAATCGTGCCGGTGATATCAGTAGTACGGAAGTAGAACTGAGGACGATAGCCATCATGGAAGCCAGTATGGCGACCGCCTTCTTCTTTCTTCAGAACGTACACCTGGCACTTGAACTTGGTGTGAGGCGTGATGGACTTGGGCGCGGCAAGAACCTGGCCACGCTCAACATCTTCACGCTTGACGCCACGGAGAAGCGCACCGATGTTATCGCCAGCCTGACCCTGATCAAGCAGCTTGCGGAACATTTCAACGCCGGTGACAGTGGTGCTGGTCGTAGGACGTATGCCGACGATTTCAACAACATCGCCCACCTTGACGATACCGCGCTCGACACGACCAGTTACGACAGTACCACGGCCGGAAATGGAGAACACGTCTTCGATAGGCATAAGGAAGGGCTTGTCCACTTCGCGGACCGGATCAGGAATATACGTGTCGCAAGCTTCAAGCAGGTCAAGCACGCACTTTGCCTTGGGATCATGCCAATCGTCGCAATTAAGAGCTTCGAGGGCAGAACCGCGAACAACAGGCACTTCGTCGCCAGGGAACCCGTTGTCGCTCAGCAGTTCGCGCATTTCCATTTCGACGAGGTCCAGCAATTCAGGATCGTCAACCTGGTCGCACTTGTTCATGAACACGATAATCTGCGGCACACCGACCTGACGGGCGAGCAGAATGTGCTCACGAGTCTGGGGCATTGGGCCGTCAGTAGCCGCAACAACGATGATGGCCGCATCCATCTGTGCAGCGCCGGTGATCATGTTTTTGATGTAGTCAGCGAGGCCTGGGCAGACAAAATGCGCATAGTGACGCTTGTCTGTCTCATATTCCACGTGAGCAGTAGAAATGGTGATGCCGCGTTCTTTTTCTTCAGGAGCTTTATCGATGTCGTCGTAAGCAACGAACTTGCCCTGTCCCTTAAGGCCGGCGATCTTGGTGATGGCGGCAGTCAGCGTGGTTTTGCCATGGTCAATGTGGCCAATGGTGCCAATGTTGACATGCGGCTTGCTGCGATTAAATTTTTCCTTGCCCATGATGGTCTCCCTAAATAGGTTTCTTGCAGTTGTGGTGCCCTGTCTGAGCAGCGGACGCCGTCTTGTCTTAACGATAAAAGACAGCCCTACAACACGGACTGACGCGCATGAGAAAAGGGCTGCAGCAATTAATTGCCTGGCGGTGGAGCGGGAAACGGGATTCGAACCCGCAACCCTCAGCTTGGAAGGCTGATGCTCTAGCCGTTGAGCTATTCCCGCCTGATGCCGTAGTCCCTTGACAGCGCGCACTGCCTCCTACAGCTTTACCAGCTTACGCTGGTGGTGGGGGATGGATTCGAACCATCGAAGACTTACGTCGACAGATTTACAGTCTGTTCCCTTTGGCCGCTCGGGAACCCCACCACGCTTTTACAGGGATTATCATCCTTGCCGCAACCGGAAAAAGGAGCGTGACCTTCACCGGCTACCCGGTACTTGTGCCCGGGAAATTTTCTCCCGTAGTCCAGCCCGGAAATATGGAGCTGGCGATGGGAGTTGAACCCGCAACCTGCTGATTACAAATCAGCTGCTCTGCCAGTTGAGCTACGCCAGCAGCAGGTAGGAACATTACTCTGAAATTTTCAGATTGGCAAGAAGAAAAACCTTTTGCGCTCATGTTCCTGCGAACGGCAATCTCTTACCCAAGTTGCACATGTTTGTAAAGCTTTTTTTTCTGCACGTCTCAAATTTGACACGACTGACGTGCTGATCATGATGTAGGGACGTTTCTGCAACATTATGGTTTCACTGTCAGCTCATAGGCTTTTTGCACGTCAAGAAACATCCTGGCCACTCTGACAAGGTCTTTGGCATTTGCCCGCTTCATTTCTTCAAGCTTTTGCCAGCCGTAATCCAGCGGTCTGTTCTCAAGGGCATTGCCAGCTCCTTCTGCCGCGCGCGATGCCCTGCTCTGCCTCGCCTTGTAGTAATTAGCCTCGGCCACGGCTTTTGCCCTGACCAGAGCTTCTTCGGCAAATTCCTCTTCCTGCAGTGCCTTTGCAAGCTTTACGAATGACTGCCTGGCCTTTTCAAGATTCTGGGGAGCAGCTATGATGCCAAAACCGAAGAATCCCGTTTTCTTATCTGCCCAGTCAACAGGGAAGACGGAATAGCCAAGGCTCTGCTTTTCACGAAGTTCCTGGTAGAGGCGGCCTGTAAAACCGTCAAGTACGGCTGAAAGCAGCCGCAGCGGCTGCCTGTCGGGCGATTCTGATCCAACAGCGGGAAAAACCATCAGATAAACGGCCTGATCCCTGCCAGGCAGCCTTATCTCCAGCTTTTTATCCTCATTCCATGCCGGAGGCTCCGCCTTCACTGCCACAGCACTCGGTTTTGGCAACGATTCTGCAAATCTCATGATTTCGGCCCTGTCAAAATCTCCTGCCACAGAAAGCGCCCAAGGCTGGGACAACTGCTTACGCCAGAAAGCCGCTATATCTTCGCGCGAATATGTGCGCACCTTTTCTATCTCTCCAAGCGATCTGTGGGCATAGGCTCCGCTTTTATATAAAAAGCGGCGCAGATTGCGTCCAACAACGCCCATGGCGTTCTCCTGGCTCGAGGTGATCGCAGCGCATTGTTCATGCCTCACGCGTGCCACATCAGGCTCACGGAACGCCGGTTCTTCCAGCGTTTCTTTCAGCAACGCCAGCACTTCAGAAGCAAACCTTTTCGGAGCATCTGCATTGAGTCCGAATGTGCGTGTTCCGCTGCCGGCAGAAAGAGAAGCTGCCCGACCCGCAAGAAAGCTGCTGAGAGAGGCATAGTCCCGTGACTTTGTCCCTGTTGTCAGAGCACTTGCCGTAAGGGCGGCCAAGCCTTCGCTGTCATCAGGAGCAAGAAGCTCTCCGCCGGTAAAAACCAGCGATGCAGACACATACGGGAGCGTGCTGTCGGGCAATAGGGCAAGCGTGCACCCGCCGCCTAAGTCAAGGACCTCAGGTTTTTCAGCAGATGCTTTCCCTGATCTGCCAGCTTTCAGTTCTGCGCAGGCGATTTCTGGCCAGCCCTTGGCAAGCGCCGCCTTAAGTTCGTCTGAATCCAGGTGTTTTCCTCCGGCATGCTCCGGCACGAGTGCAGTCAAAGAGAGCGCTTCTGGCCTTAGCCATGCATCAATGACGCGCTGCAGTTCTTCCTTTCCAACGCTGCGCACAGCCGACAGGTATTTTTCGCCGCCCACGGACTCAGGATCGTAAAAATATTCGCTGCCGGTTCTTTCGGCAATGGACGCGATTTTTTCAAGGCCGCGCAGATAGGAATCTTCAATATTAAGCTTGACGCGAGCGAGTTCTTCGTCACTGAAGTCGTCCCCTTTCAGGAC
>JAGAZG010000158.1 GCA_017940105.1 Mailhella sp.
ATCAAGCCGCACGGCTTCTCCCGAAGCGGCAAGGTGCTCAAGGTTGCGGTACACGGTGCCCAGGCTCACGCAAGGCATATCCCTGCGGACCCTGGCGTGCAGTTCTTCAGCCGTGGGATGGCTGCCGTCCCTGCGAAGCTCTTCAAGAATGACCCTGCGCTGGCGCGTCATGCGGGTCTGTGCCATGGCAAACCCCAGTTTTTTGCAAGCATATGGTCACGGCGCAGCAATGTCAAACAATCCGGCGCCATGCCGCGTTTCATGTTCATTCCTGCATGCCGCTGCCGTACTGCCCGTCTGCAAGCGCAGAAACGTTCGGCTGAGATCTGCCGACCCTGCCGGAAGCCCCGTCAAGGGCGGCACGCATGACCATGAAGAACCTGCCGCGCCTTGTGCGGAACGTCCGCCACGAAAAAGGCAGCGCGGCAAGCATGAACGGCATGGCAAAGGGATGTTCGCGCCTGAGCAAAAAGAACCTGGCGCGAATGAACTCCATGTCGTCTTTGGGCGCAAGTTCAGGGTCGTCGGTCACGCTCAAAAAAGGCGTGAGGCTGGCCGTGGAGCAGCTCATGCGCCGCACGATGGCCCCGGGCGCCCAGTTAAGGGCAAAGCCGCCGCGCCGGGCCCGCAGGCCGTATTCGACATCTTCGTAATAGCCGCAAAAGCGCTCGTCAAACATGCCGATGGCATCGGTCAGCTCACGGGTGACCAGGCAGGAAGCGTCAGAAACATAGTCAAGTCGGCGGGCAATATCGGCCCTGTCAGAAAGGCCGTGGCGCTCAAGCCCCTTGTCAAGGGGTATCTGGTCGCCCATCCAGCGGCTCCAGCGCCCGCCGGCAGCGCATTCCAGAATGTCAGAGTCGCCGAGAAGCTGCGTTGAGCCAACAATGCCGATGGGCTCTTTAATGTCTTCGTCCTGCAAGTGCCGCAGCAGGGCTTCGAGCACAAAATTCTCAGGCCTCGCATCATTGCGCAGCAGCCAGAAGGCAAGGCATTCGCGGTCATACAGCAAAAAGCGCATGCCCGTGTTCATGGCCCCGGCCACGGTTTGGGATTCTTCGCTGCGCAGCAGGACAAGGGGGGCAGAAGAAACGTCTGCCCCGTAGGATTCCACGGGTTCAGGAAGCCCCGTCCGTTCTG
Organism: Mailhella sp.; assembly: GCA_017940105.1. GTDB lineage: Bacteria > Desulfobacterota > Desulfovibrionia > Desulfovibrionales > Desulfovibrionaceae > Mailhella. The sequence goes on from JAGAZG010000158.1 coordinate 1,141, forward strand.
CAAGGGCCTTCCACTCCTCAAGGATGCGGTCCGCCACCTCGTTGTCAGAGGCGTTGTCGCACACCACAATGCGCCTGGGCAGCCCCACCTGGGCATGCACGCACTGCAGGCAGGCGAGCGTGTTTTGCCAGTCGTTGTACGTAAGTATGATGACGCCGACCTGAGTATGTTCCATGCCGTCACCTCCAGGGCGCAAAGTATCGCTCACGCCCCGCCAGCGGTCAAGCGCAAAAAAAACTCCCCGCTGATGTCCGGCGGGGAGCGGCATGCTAAAGCATATGCGCCCTGAGTTCTGCACCATCCAAAGGCGACAGCAGGGCCGGAGCGATGTCAAAGACCGTCCGTGCGCCGCTTTCGCCCTTTGAGGCGAGCCGGTGCGCCGCGCGGGCATAGGCGCAAAGCACACTCGAGGTGAACTCAGGGTTGGAGCCCAGCTTGAGCGAATATTCAATCACATGCTTCGTTTCGCCGTTGAGCCCCGTGCTGCCCGTGCGGATGACAAAGCCGCCATGGGGTATGCCCTTATGGTCGCGGTCAAGCTCTTCCTGGCTGATGAAGGTGACCGTGGTGTCGTAATCGGCAAAATAGTTCGGCATGGTGACAATGGCCTTTTCGATG
>JAGAZG010000159.1 GCA_017940105.1 Mailhella sp.
GCCTCTTGTGGACTTTCTGGACAAGCATTTCCAGCCTGCGACCTATCCTTCGGCGTATTACTATAAAGCAGAACATTTCGACTTCATTCACAGCATGTTCGTAAAAAAGCCGTGCCGCCTGCGCTATTCCGTGATTACAGCATGCTATAATGTTGAAAAATATGTCGACGAGATGCTGGAAAGCCTTGCCCTGCAAACGGTAGACTTTGAACAAAATATCGAATGCATTTTTGTGGACGACGGAAGTACCGACGGTACTGCCGATAAAATAAAAGAATGGGCAAAGAAGTACTCCAACATCAGGTACATTCATAAGGAAAACGGCGGAGTTTCCAGCGCCCGCAACACCGGGCTTCCTCTAGCCTCCAATCCGTGGGTCACCTTCATTGATCCTGATGATTTCCTGCACCCGGATTATTTTTACCAGATAGATTCCTACCTTGCTGACCACGAAGAAGAGACAGCATTTGTGGCAGGAAGAATAGTCTTTTATTATGAAAAAAATAAAAAATTCTCTAGTCGCCATAACTTTGACCATAAATTTAAACATGCAGTAAATGAAATTTCCATACATGACATAAATAAAGAATTACAGTTTGCCGCAAATTCTGCCTTTTTTAATAAAGATACAATAATCAATAATACTCTTAAATTCCCACCAAAATGTCAACCTAAATTCGAAGATGCTAATTTTATTTGTAAATACATGTACTATGAGAATAATAAAAATGCAGTATTTTTAAAAAATTCTTTATATTTATACAGAAAACGTTCGGATTTAACCTCCTTGATCGATACCTCTTGGTCGCGGCGTGAATCATACGGAGATCTGTTTGAGTACGGCTATATTGACATCTGCGACTTCTATATTCAAAAGACTGGCAATATACCTGCATTTCTCCAGAATATGATCATGTATGAACTTTGCTGGTACTTCCGAATTCTATCTAACAAACCAAGTAGGACGGCATTCCTTTCCGATCAGGAAGTAGAGCGATTCTGGGAGCTGTTCTCGCGGCTTGTTTCGTATCTGGATGAAAACAGCATTGCTTACGGACCATGGGAGTGGATAGGGCGTGAAGACCGCGTGCCCATGATAGAACGTATCCTGAACAAACCATACCCGCAGGAAGAATATCTTGTATGCGGCTATGACACTTCCAAAAATCTATTTCATGTGAGCCATGTTGAAGCTGAAGGAAACAGTGGCACCGTATTTATCGGCGGTGTTCCTACAAAACCGGTGTTCACCAAGATTCAGAAGCGTACCTTCATGCGGCGCGACTGGGCTGAAATTACGCATGAATGGTATTCCCTGAACGACGTCAGCGATTCAGCCGAAATCACGGCATTGATGGCGGATGGGCGCAGCTGCACCATCCACATTCCTAATAAATTCTGGGGCGGCTCTCTTCCTCTGACAACCTTAAGGGACTCTTTTCCCCTGCCTCCTGCAGCTGACGATAGCCGTTTTGCCGACGCATGGCTCATCATGGATCGTGATGAGTCAGCAGATGACAACGGCGAACATTTTTACCGCTGGCTCATGAAGCATCATCCTGAACAGAGAGCTTTCTTTGTTCTTCGCAAGGACACGCGCGACTGGCATCGACTGGAGCAGGAAGGATTTGTCCTTGTTGACTTCAACTCCCCGGACTATGAAGAACTCTTCAAGAATTGCAGCAAAATCATTTCTGCTCATGCGGATCATTATATCTTTTCTTCGTTTCCAGAGCATCGCTATAAGGATTTCGTCTTTCTTCAGCACGGCATTCTTCATAATGAACTGTCGGGCTGGGTGAATGGATTTCCGGCCACACTGTTCCTGACGGCTGCGAAAAGAGAATACGAAAGCCTTGCTGGAAATTTCAACCACTACAAATACTCAAAGAAAGAAGTTGCCCTGACCGGCTTGCCACGGCATGACGCTATTCTTGCGGCTCCTATCAAAAAGCAGAAGCAGATACTCATCATGCCTACATGGAGGAACTATATCGTTGGTCAGACGATTCGCGGCAATGAAAGGGCAAAAAATCCCGCCTTTATGAAAACGACTTACTTTAAGGCGTGGTACTCCTTACTTCACAGCGAACAGCTCAAGGCGCTGGCGCAAAAGTACGGTTTCGAGGTCGTTTTCTACCCCCATCAGAACTGCCAGCCCTATATGGAAGACTTTGACTGCCCGCAGTATATTCGAACCGTCCATCAGGGCGAATGCGGCATACAGGAGCTTTTCTTGAATGCCTCCGTTATGATAACGGACTTTTCTTCCGTAGCCATGGACATGGCCTATGCCGTACGTGCTGTCCTTTACTATCAGTTCGACGAGGAAGAGTTCTTCAGAAAGCATTTTGAGAAAGGATATTTTGATTATCGGAGTGACGGCTTCGGCCCCGTGGCTGTGAAAGAAGAAGAGGTGCTTTACGAACTGGAAAAGATTCTGGAAAACGGTGGCGAAATGGCTCCCATCTATAAAGAACGCGTGGACAGCTTCTTCGCCTATCGTGACGGAAAATGCTGTGAACGCACCTATGAGGCGATATGCAATTTGGATTCACCTCAATAACGCCGGTTGAATGACCGAATGAAGGGGCAGGAGCCATTGCTTATGCCCAGATTGTGTTATCGAAGCGCCGTTCCTTCTCTCCGGCATTATCTTCATTGACCGCACCGTCTATGAGCCCGTCGTTCTTCAGATTCGTCCTGACAGCATTGGCACTGGATCCCAAGGCTTTGATCGTCGCCCAGATGTTCTGCTTGATCACGTTGACCATGCAGGTCATCATGGAAGCCGGCCTGTGGCCTTCGGCCTCGGAAAGCTTGTTCTTCAGCGCCGCGAAGCGTTCGCGGTCATTGTCCGGCGTTGCGGGATCATCGATCTTGGACTGCAGAAAGCTCATGGCATCCTGATATTTCATGGCGAAAACCTGATTCAGCAAAGCTCCTTCCTGCGGCTTTTGCAGCGGAAATCCCTCAGCCTCAGCCTGCGCCAGGATAACGTCGAGCCTGCGCATTTCGGCGATGGTCATGGCTTTCAGCATGTTTTCCATGGCCACGGCAAGCCTTGCCTGGCTTGCCTGGAAATTGCTGATGGCGCCGGGCACTTCGATATTGTACTTGATCTGCATGAGCTTAAAAACAGCGTCCATGCGCTTGCCTGCATCGCTGCCAGTGCCCTTGGCAAAAATGCTGGACACCATTTGGCGTATTGCCGCTTCGTTTGCCTGCAATGCGGCCTTCCCGGCATCGGAAAGCATAGGCGCAAGGCCTTTCAAAAAGAGCGCAGGGTCGTTTCCCGCTGCGCCGGCGATGATGCGCACGACGTTCTTTTGCTCTTCTGCCGAAAGCGAAGTCGCGTTGCCAAAGTCGATCATTGTCACCTGGTTGCCGATGCGCCTGCCTTCTTCATCCTTAGGCAGGCTGGTTCTTTCTGGAACCATCATGTTCCCGGCATGAAGATCGCCGTGATAGAAACCTGTTTTGGTGAAGAGCCCCTCCCTGATCCAGATGGTGGAAAGGTTGCCCAGCGCATCATGCTTGTCAAAGGCATCGCCATAGATGTCCGTGAGCTCTTCTGCCGCATCAAGCATGACCTGATTTCTTTGTTCGGGGCTGCATGTCTTGAGTTCCTCAAGGGCTGCTTCCGCAGCGCCCGCAATTTCGCTCCGTGCCTGCTCCATGAACTTGTCTAGGGAAATACCCGGAGCCTTCTCAAGGACCATGCAGCTTCTGGTCGGAGCTATGCCTCCGTAAAGGCGCATGGAATTGACGTTATTAAAGGTCTTGTTGACCATGCCGGTGCCGGAATCGTAAACATTGAGCCCTGTTTCCACGTTGGCGGCTTCCCTGCTGAGGTCAAGCTCATTCATGATGACAGCGAGGCGGTTTTCAAACGTGTTGCCCATGCCGGGAATGCCCCTGGCCACTTCGCGGAAGATTTCTGCTTCACGCAGGGCGCGCAAATGGGCATCGGGCCTGAGCATTTTGACGACGCACTCCCTTGCTTCGGCTTCGCCCTTATGCTTTATGGAGCAGAGGAAGGTCTGTCCCACGGTGGCGGCGCCGATGGACTTCAGCACGTCGATGGACTCGATGCTGCCACCGGACCGCTGGATGATGTCGAAGAAATTCGCCTTGACAGCCTGCTGCGGGATGGGGGTGAGATTGCTCTGCATGTCCCTGATGGCGGTCCTGAAGCTGACATTGGTAAAGGAGTCCGGATCAAGACCCTGGAGCATTTTCTGCAGCACCGGTCCGGCTCCTTTAAGGAGCTCGCCGAACTGCATGCCATCATCGGCGTCTTTCGTCGTATTGCGCACCATGCGGGCGAACATCTGGCGCTGATCCATGGGGCTCATGCGCGCGAAGTAGACTTCAAGCGTCTTCTTCAGGAGCTGCATCTGCGGATCGCTGCCGCGGTCGCCAAGGATGGCGTCCAGGCTTTTTCCGGCATCGATATCGTTATTCGCATCCGGGAACTGCCCCTTGAGCATCTCGTTTATCCTGGTCTGCATGCCGTCCCGCATGGCCTGCGACAGCTTCCGGTCCATCTCGAATTCCATGCGCGCGAAGAAATTGGCCTTGCCCTGGCGCAGATGGTCGAATTTCCTGTCCTCAGCCACGGCCTTGTCATAGTCGTACTCGTCCATGAACCTGGGGTCTTTCACGCTGATCGTACGTTCATGCGCTTTGCTATATTCCAAGTCGGCCTTGAATTCGGCCATGCCCTTTTCGCCGCCGATGCCAAACTTGTCGTGCTGCATCTTTTGCGAAAGGTCATCCACATCGATGTCGGTGCCGCGGTCAAACTCCCTGGTCAAGACATCGACGTACTCCTTGAAATACTCCGCTGTGCCGGGCTCTGAGTTCGGCGCGAAGCGGTCTTCCTTCACGGCCTCGGCGTGCTGCTTCAGCACATTGTCCAGGAGTGCAAGCACGGCTTCCTTCGCATCCTCCTGCAGCGAGCCGAGCCGGGCAGGAGCGGCATGGGGGTCGGCCGCCCTTTCCCGCAGAAGATCCGCCAGCAGATCCTTATGCGTGTTGAAGAGATCGCGCATCCGTTTTCCGTCAAGTCTGCCTGATCTGCCGATATCCTTGTCATAGTCGCTGATGTTTTCGCCCAGGATGAGATCACTAACAAAGTCATGCACGGCTTTCTGCTGCGCATCCGGGCGCCCCGCCCTGTCATCGGCAGGCGCGGGGACTTCCAGGAACGTGACGGGGAGCCGTTTGCCCTTGCTTTCAAACTCTTCCAGCTTGTCATTCAGGGCGGAGGCGTCCTGATCGGAAATGTGGCGCCGTGATATGATCTTGTCGTAGTGCTCAAGAATGGCCTCGCCGCTCGTGACGTTGCCGCGTACCACCTGGAGCGCCATGTCCTTCGCCATGCCCGCGTCCAGATACTGAAGCTTGTCCTCAGGCAGGCCGCAGCGGCTTTGCAGCAGTTCACGGCATACGGCAAGCTGATGTTCCTTGAGCGACCTGCGCAATTGCACGCCGGCTCCGCCGGTATATCTGCCGGCGGCATTGAGAATGCGGTTCTCATCGAGCCTGCGATCATATCGGCTGATCATCTTTTCCACGAGGCCCGCGCCAAAGACATCGCTTTCTTTCGCGATGTTTCTTTCAAGATTGAACAGGGCCGATTCCAGGTTTTCCAGTTGTATGACCTCAGGCCTGCCCTTGCCGTTGCTTATGCGGACCGTGCACGGGATACTCGCTTCGCAGCCGAAATCCACATTGCAGCCGCCCATCTTCACCCGCAGGAACTTCATTTTGGGAAACGTGCTGTCCTTGGCGTCTCCTTCCAGCATTTTCATGCCTTTCGGTATCTTGTCATCCTTCCTGAACAGTTTGGGAGCCTCAAGAAAGCTGATATTTTTACTCGCCTCAGAAAAAGAAAATTCGGCGCGTTTCGCCGCTAAAAACGACATGGCGTTGTGCACGTTGTCTATGCCGGATTTAACGGTCGCAAGTGTCTGTGCCTGATTTTTCTCCTTGATATAACTCACAAGGTTATAAATTCCAGCAGAAAAAATTGTTTTCAGAATATATTTCAGCGTAGAAGGCTCTTCTGTATAGGCAGCCTTCACCGAATCTATTTTTCCTGCGAGATCCCCAGCTTCCTTGCCTTGAACGCTGCTGGGATCGTCCATGTTTTTAAACATGTTCGCTTCAAACGATTTCCAGTTATCTATTGTTGTTCCGCCCATTGCAGCCTCCTTTCTTGCGGATAATTTTATTCTGCTTAGCATGGCATGTCAAAAAAAAGGAAGATGGAGAGCTGCGCCTTGCTGGTATATATGCCTTGCCATTGAAAGAGCCGCGGCTGTACATACCGCACATATCGAGGTATGGCAGAGCCCTATCGTGGACTGCTCAGCAGGGGAAGACGCTGACTTGCCGCCCATGACGCGTTCATAGTCGATGCGCAGGCAACTGCCAGACCATGCTCATGGCCTGGCATCAGCAGACTGCACCACAGGGTTAAACGCCGCTGCGCGGCATTGACACAGCAACAGCACTCCGGCGACGGCTATGAACGCCATGCCGCCACAGATGACATACGCCATGCCCCAGGCATTGATGAACACGCCGCAGAAAGAGGTGCCCGCCATGCATCCGATGTTTGCCGCAGTAAGAAAAAGGCCATTGGCAAAGTCAGGAGCTTCAGGCGCGGCATGGAATATCCAGTATTGGTTGATATTGGCATTGATGCCGCCAAGAATTCCCCAGATCACTATCAACATCGCTGCGACAAGCCAGACGCCGCTCCCCGCAAACAGCAATAGATATACGGATACCAGCCCAAGGGGAAAGGCAAGGACTGTAGCCTGCGGCCGGCTTGCAAGCAGCTGCCCGGCAAGGATGCTCCCTAAAATATTGCACGCGCCGTATGCGAAAAGCAAGCTGCTGACGAGAGAGGAAGAAAGACCTGCAACGCTGGACAGGTAGTCAGCCATGTAGTTGAAAACGCCGTAAACTGAGCCGTTGAGAAAAATGACGGCCAGTATTGATGACCAGAGCACAGGCTTTTTGAGAACCCTCAGCTGACTGCCATAGGTAAGGCGTTTTTTAACGGGCATTGACGGCATGAAGAAAAACGTCGCCAGCATTGTTATTAATGTCACCAGGGCAAAGAAAGCCATGGCTGCCTGAAGTGAAATATTCTCAGCCAAAAAATTGCTCACGGGAACTCCGGCAACCATTCCCGCGGCAACGCC
>JAGAZG010000160.1 GCA_017940105.1 Mailhella sp.
AATAATATTATTAAAATAATCATTACCATATAAAATGATAATAAAAAGAGTATTTTTTTTTGTGTTAATTATGTTTAAATGTTTCATAATTACCATGTAAATTGTGTAAATTTATTAATTCTATGATAAAAAATAAAAAATTCAAAAATAATAACAAAAAGTGTTGCAAATATTTTGCACGGCATACGTTTTTTCAGACGCGGTTTTCAGAATCTTGGGAGCAAGACGCTGCATGCATCAAGAACATCTGTGATTAACAAGGACTATAAGCATTGCATTCATCTGCGGCGATAACGGTTAAGCCGGCAGAAGAAAAGAAGGCAGTTTGTTAACAAATTGGCTGCGATGATTCTGAATCATTTTGCGTTTGGACAATGCGCCCTGATATAGTTCAGCACGAAATTGAAATCTTCCGGTCCGGAATACACCTGATTATGCAAAAAACGTCCGTTCACCTTGATCAGATGGGCTGAAGGAAACGCTTTCACCGCGCGTACACGAGAAAAATCCGAATACATTTCTGTGCGTGCAGCGTTAAGCCCGACGCCCACGGTTGTCACCCTGCGCGAAAGCAGCCCCCCCAGCACTGTCAGGGCAGAAATGGCCCGGGCTTTCTTTGCCTGTTCCGGCAATTGCACATGGTTGATTCCTTTTTCATCCATCTCAAACAGAACACGGTACTTCCCGCCCATGATCAACGCATAGAGCAAATAGCTCACTCCTGTCAGGACTGTCATGCCAATGGTAAAGTACACAAAAATTTTCAGGATGCCGAGCATGTTTTCCATATTCCAGCCCCAGTCAATGACATCCAGGGCGATAATGAATGTGAAGATTCCGAGGGTGACAAAAAAGAAAATTTTCCATACCAGCAGAAATATGGCAGGATTTTTATAAAGGCTTACTTCATAGGTCCATCGATATTTGCCGTCGGAGCAGAGCAATATGCTTTCGCTGATAATCTTTCCTTGGATCTTCATTTGGCTGGAGTCTTTTTTATCGGGTGTTTTGGACATGTCTGCCTCTCTTGCCAAAAAAACGAATCGAAGTGGCGGAGCCCGATATTCATATGGGATCCGCTTGAGCGGCCCAATGACAGTTATGCGCTATACGCATATAAGAACGATATTGAGATGGTGATCCTTTCGGTTACGAATAATCCAGAAAAGTCTTGCAGGTCAATATGTCTCAGAAAATACAGTGTGCTTCTGCCAGCATTGCAGTGCCAGGGCCGCAGGACGCGGGCGCTGCAGCGCACTGACCTGTGATGAAACGTTATGTCACGGCGAGCGAAAACGGCTGAGACCGTTCTTATGGAACACAGGATGCATATAAAAGCGTTTAAGGCATATCCGGCGCAGTAGCCAGCTACGATTTTTTAGCATATATGTGTATTCTCATTAGTGACCCCGCAGCCTGGCTAAAAATTCACCGTTTTTATGTGCGGCATCAGAGCAGAAAATACTGGAGGTTGCATGAAGGTAAGCTGGAAGAAACTTTGCAACGCGTTCACGGCGGCTTTGCTTATACATTCGGCTGGAGCCGCAACTGATTGCCTGGCAAGTCAAATGATCGTGGGGGCGGACATAGCCATCCACGACATTACAGACTTTTACTACACGTATTCGACATCGACTGCACGGCCGCACTATCAGCGCTATCGCTTTTATGTGGATGGTCAGCAGCCTATGTTTTATCACGAAACGCGTGAGGGCGGCGGGTGGCCGCAGACAGAAAAGGATATTACCGCTGCCGGTTCCAGGAAACTGAGCGATGCGGAGTGGGCGGAGTTTTTTGATTGCGTAAAAGGCGGAACAGTTAAAAACCGCGAGGAACACCTTGAGTCTGGCAGTTCCGGCCCCTGGCTTTATCTGTACTGGAAGGGCGACCGCGGCCAATGCCAGGAGTTTTCGTTTGCTTCGCCAGCCGACCGCTTTTCCTTTGAAAATTTTTGTGTGAAGCTCAGGCAGGCGCAATAAATCTTTCTTGCAGGTTGCTTGCCAACGCTTGCCAACTGTATGTCATCTGCAAGCTGTCACAGCTTGTATTCATACAGTTCATAATCTGTCCATCCGGTATCGTCATAAAACATTGGAAGAGTGTGCAGATGCTGGAACCCCAATCCGGCATAGAGTTTCTCTGCCGGGACATTCCCTTTCAGGACATCCAGCCGTATGGCCTTTTGATGATTTTTTTGCGCTGTTTCAATGGCAAATTTCACCATTTTTTTTGCATATCCTTTACCCGTATGCAGCGGGTGGACTCCAAGAGCATGAATCACTGATATTTCATCTTGTTCGGCTTTTGTCAGCCACTGATATTTATGGTAACCCTCGTTGCATTCGTGGTTCAATACCATTGATGCGATGATTTCATGATTTTCTAAAGCGATATAAAGTTCTCCGTTGCGAATGGCATTCAATAAATAATCTGGAGCAGGATAGATATCTTTTTTCCATCCAGCACTATATGGACGATCAGCAATGCCATCAATCAAAGAATGGTAGAATGCTCTGACTGAATGATATTGGTCTGCATTGGCTTTCTTTATCATCATGGCAACATAATCCTCTGCCGGAGAGGGAAAGCCGGCTTTCGCGGCGAAAGGTAAAGGGGCAGGGTGGCATGACTATCCAGAGTTGAGGATGGTCCGATGAAAACAGTTTTGTTTTTTTGTTCATGCCGGATAATACGCTCTGGAAACTCAGTCTGCAAGAACTCTGAACAGGTAAACAGGCTGGGTGCATGCCATCGCTATCAAATTTGCGCCATGCATCATAACCTGATGCCGAGTTCTTTTTGCATAAAATTTTTCTGAGATAGCTCAAATTTATCTGCCAGCCGATAGAATCGACCTGTTTCCCAGGATAATGTTTTTAGAAAGAGAGGATAACTTCACCAAAACATTTACCGGATCAGGAGACGATCATGAACAAGCTTGGGACAAAATCCATGCTGCGGGGATTCATCGCTGCGGCTCTGGGTGTACTTATCGGTATGATCGGTATTGAACCCGTTTCGGCCATGCCCAGGCTGACCTTTGGCATCACGTCGCTGGAACGAGGCATTTCGCTTATCCCCATTGGCATAGGAATGTTGGCGTTTTCAGAGATTATCATCCAGTTGGAAAACATCATTGGCACCCGTGAGCAACGTGAAGTGATATCGTTTTCCAATCGTCCTGAAGACCGCCGCGTCACATTTCGTGATTATTGCAGCTGCATCGTGACGCTTATCAGATCATCCATAGCCGGTTCCATCGTTGGAGCCCTTCCCGGACTTGGCGCTCCTGTTGCGTCGTTTTTTGCCTATGACCAGGCTGTTAAGCATTCTAAGACTCCAGAAGAATTCGGGAAGGGCAAGCTGGAAGGGATAGCCGCGTCGGAATCAGCCAACAGCGCCGTGGTCGCCTCGTCGCTCATACCGCTGTTCACTCTTGGCATACCAGGCAACATGGCCGCCGCATTGCTCATAGGTGCCTTTGTCGTACATGGCATGGTCCCTGGGCCGCTGATGTTCGAGCAGAACGCCCAGTTCATATATGCAATTTACGGCAGCCTTGTCGTCGCATCCCTGTTCCTGCTGCTCATTGGCAGGCTGGGGCTGCCCATTTTTTGCAGGGTGGTGCGCATCCCCTCAAAGGTGCTCTATCCTGTCATTATTTTCACCTGCCTCATGGGCGCCTACCTTTCGTCATATGCGCCGTTCGATGTGATGCTCATGCTGCTGTTTGCCGTTTTGGCGTACTTTATGAGGAAGTTCGACTATTCCTTCATTTGCCTCATCATAGGTTTTATTCTCGCTCCCATTTGGGAGACATCTCTGCAGCAGATCATCATTGCATCAGAGCAGGATCCCTTTATGTTTCTCAAACGGCCTGTAGCCATGGTGCTTATGGCAATAACCATGTTCATCGTCGTCAAGACCATCATTGCCGCCCACAAAAAAGAGAAAACCAGCAACGTCTGACGCTGTTCTGTTTTTCTGAAAGGAGCTGTTATGGCAAATATCCCTTCTATGCATGCCAGGGATTTCCATCCCGCTGCACTGGATGATATCGAAACAAAGGTGATCGAATGCGATCTTCTGATTGTGGGCGGAGGCAACGCCGGATGCTTCGTTGCCACGGAAGCAGCCAGGCTTGCTCCTGAAACTAAAGTCGTCATCATGGAAAAAGCTGAGATCATGCGATCGGGAGCATGTTCCGCCGGCATGGATGCCATTAATACCTACATACCCAAAGGCAAAACCCCTGAAGATCTTGTGCGCTGGAGCAGAGCACAGGTTGGAGGAGGTCCCCTCAGGGAAGATCTGGCCCTTTCCAACGCCAGGGAACTGAATGAGTGCGTGGAGGATCTTGAACGGTGGGGGTTGCCCCTTATCTACAACGAGGACGGCACTGTTCATTATCGTGGCAAGTGGGACATATCCATTCACGGCGAACAGCTCAAGCCCATCATGGCCGAAAAAGCCATTGAGAGCGGGGCCGACGTATATAACCGCATAGTGGGCACAGGGCTGATTGTTCAGCAGGGAAAGTGCTGCGGAGCCATGGGATTTGGCGTGCGGGACGGAAAGTTTTATGTTTTCAGGTCAAAAGCGACCGTTGTGGCAACGGGCGGGGCGGGGACGCTGTATAAGTCTTACACGGCCGACAGCACGGATTCAGGAGCCCAGATCTGGATGTGTCCTTACTGCGTCGGAACCGGTTATGCCATGGGCCTCAGGCAGGGGGCCGAGCTCACAAGCCTTGAGCAGCGCTGGGTGGCCACCCGCACAAAGGATTTCTGCGGGCCGGTGGACACCATATCTGTCGCTTACGGAGCGCCGATCATCAATGCAAGAGGAGAAAGGGTCATGAGCCGCTATGAAAATATAGGCGGCGAGGCCGCGCCGCGCTATATCAGGGCGAACGCCCCCATGGAGGAATGGCTGCAAGGGCGCGGGCCATGCTATTGCGACACCACGCACATGACCCCTGAAAAGCGCAAGGCCATGATGGAAGACTATCTTAATGAACGTCCGTCCTTTGTCCTCTTTTTGGCGAGCCGCGGTCAGGATGTGCTCAAGGAGCCTATAGAGATCTACGGTTCTGATCCATATATCCTGGGCGGTCACACCGGCGGAGGATACTGGGTCGATATTGAGCGTATGACTACGCTGCCAGGACTTTTTGCTGCCGGAGAAACTGCCGGTGGCAACCCCAACAAATTCGTCGGCGGTTGCTGTGCCGAAGGCAAGCTTGCCGCACGTGGCGCGTTGGCCTACATGAAAGATCTTTCGCTGCCAGAGCTTGATGTCAGTCAGGTCGAAACCGAAAAAGCAAGGGTCTTCGCGCCTCTCCTTAACTGCGACAAAGAAGGCGTCCGCCCCGTGGAAATGAAAGAACGGCTGCAGAGATTGATGGATGAGTATGCCGGCGGCGTGACGCAATTCTACCGCACAAACGAAGAGCGCCTGGATTATGCGCTCAGACACATTGCCATACTGCAAAGTCAGTTTTGCTATCTCAGGGCCAAAGACCTGCACGAACTCATGGAAGCTATGGAAACCATTGATCGCGTCGATGTTTCTGAAGCTGTCGTGCAGCACCTCAAAGCGCGGAAAGAAACCCGCTGGGCCGGCTGGCAGACCCGATCTGACTACCCGGACAGGGATGACGACAACTTTGACTGCTTCATCGAAAGCCGTCGCGATCCGACAAGCGGAAAAGTCGTTACCTTCACGCGGCCCTATGAACAAATTTTGCCAGGCAATCGCCGCATGGCGTGAGAGGAGATTTACCATGCCGCCAAAAGTTGATACGAATAAGTGCAATGGTTGCAACGGTCGCGCAGAATCCTGCTGCGAACAGGTATGCCCTGGCGACCTGATGCTTGTTTCCGCTCAAACGGGAAAGGCAATATGCCGCAACCCCCGTGAATGCTGGGACTGTATGTCCTGCGTAAAAGCCTGCCCCCGCGGAGCTCTGGAAACGAAGATGCCCTATCAACTGGGTTATTTTAAAGCAACGTTGCGGCCATATGTAGGCAAAAATTTTATTACCTGGAAGTGCAGGGATATCAACGGGAACGAACAGACGTTCAAATCGGTGAACAGAACAACATAACGGTACCTCCGCCATGACCTGCACGGTGTGGGGAGACCGTCTGCGGGGCCTGGCATGGATGACTTATGGCACTTTCGTCAGCGGCGTTTTTTCACTCCCGGCATGGAAAGGCTCAGGGAACGTTTTCTTCAGCTATCCATAATGGAGACCTACGCGAAAAATGAAATCATCTTCCGCGAAGGTGATCCCGGCAGTTACTGCTACTATCTTGATTCTGGGCTCGTCCGCATTTTCAACACCAGCCTTTCCGGCAAGGAATCGGCATTTTTTCTGCGCCGGGAAGAAGAATTGTTCGGATTATCAGAAATTTTTGATTCCGCGACCAGGCGGGCAAGTGCCCAGGCAATGACCGCAGTGCGGCTGTACCGCATGTCCGGCGATGATTTTGCCAAGCTGATCCGGGACGAACCTGTCATAGCCCGACGCTGCATAACTGTTTTGGGCAGCCGGGTTCGCATCCTGTCTGACCAGATCAACAGGCTGATCACAGGAAATGTGGAAGCTCGCCTTATCTACCAGCTTATTTTCATAGCCTCCGACCTTTTGAAAGATGAAAACGCCTGGAGAAATCCGGTAAGGCTGCCTGTCAAGGTGTCACAAGAACATCTTGCGTCGCTCACAGGGTCAACGCAGCCTACTATCTGCGAACTGCTCCAGCAGCTGCAAAAAATAGGACTCATCGCTGTTGAGAGCAGGCAGATAACCATCCACGATCCTTTGCGACTTGTCGCATACGCTGACATGGAAAAGAATTCCTAGCGCTGCTGGTTGGTTGTTATGATATGTCTGGTCTCGGCTTGCGTTCTTTGCAAGGCATGCCTGATGAGTCAGGCAGAATACATTGTTGCATTATCGTGCAATGTTTTGCATGCGCTTTTAATAAGTTTGGGAGCGCATTTTCTTAGCGGTTTGGTGATTATTGGATTGTTGAACTTGTTCTTTCGCAAGTCGCCGGCGATAACAAGGAAAGCGAGATCACTAAGGATGTTGACTTGTTGAAAAAAACTGGATGTTCGCAGAACTGTTGAAATTTTTGACTTTTCTTGCATTGCTTGATAACGAGCGGAAAAGCTGAGCAAGCCATGGCAAATTTGGTGCCAGACGGAACTCGGCTTGTAAAACCTTAAATTTATCTGCCGCCTTGTCGCCGACGGCACTGTTGAAGAAACCGGCTGTTTTGTGCTAGAGATTTATAAAACACTTTTATCAAGGAGCACGACCATGAGCATCACGAAGTTTTTCCTTTCGGCCCTGGCAGCTCTCGCCCTCACCGTGATGACGGCACAGGCAGACAACCTGCACAAAGTTCTTGCGCCCGGTCACGGCAAACCTGTCATGCAGGAACCCGTCCGGCCTCATCACCCTGCTCCGATTCCTGGCCCTATGCACCGGCATAAAATGCTTCATGGCAACGTTTCATCAAAAATTTACCATGCAGCCGACTGTGATTTTTATAATGTCAAAGGCCGCACCGTTGAGTTCGCCGATGCCCGCCAGGCTGAACGCGCTGGTTTCCGTGCCTGTAAGTTCTGTGAAGGCAAAGAAGGCGTAGCCACTGCGAAGAAGCAGCAGCGCCGGCATCACGATAAGGCCGGGCATCGTCTGCATGCCAATCCTGATGCCAAAACAGTGCATGGGCCGAGTTGCAAGTTCTACAATGCGCGAAGCAGCTCAGAACGATTTGCTTCTCTGGATCAGGCCAGAAAGCAGGGATATCATCCATGCATAATTTGTGGAGGCAAGTAATAAAAGATGCAGTCATGACCATGGAAGAAGATGCGCGGAAGAGACTATGTGAAGGAGTCCACGTCTATGCCTGGTTTTCGTTTTCTTTCTGCCTGGTGGAAGCATTTTCTCGCCTATTTCCAGTACAACCTTGGAATGATGTGTGAAAATTCCGGTAGAGAGGTTCAGAATTACGCAGGCGCGGCAAAATGGTACGAGAAAGCTGCTGAAAACGGCAATGCCCA
>JAGAZG010000161.1 GCA_017940105.1 Mailhella sp.
ATTTACTTTTTTCTCTATCCTTATTGACAAAACCCGAACAGTTCCAATGGTATTTTGAGTCCGTCCATCCGCCAGCGCAAGGTCTTTTCCTTCTTATACGCACCGCTGGCTTCCAGATACGCTTCACAGACTTCTTCAAGCGTCTGCGGTTGCTCAGGCTTGGGTACAGGTACAACCTCAGCTTGAACATCTTCCAAGAAACTTTCTTTTTCGTACTTTAGCCTGTAATTTATCAGGGCGTCGTACTTTTCTGCCTCCTTCAGAGTTGAAAATGATGCGCTCTTGCGCTTTCCCGTGTATGGGTCATTCCAATAAACCTGGTAGGGCTTAGCCCTTTTGATCATGCGGATAGCCATAGTCACCTCACGCTGCAGCTTTAGCTGCATGTGCAGCCATCAACTCTTTTATGCCTTTGCCCAGAAGACCTTTTGCGAGGGCAGGACGGGCAGAAGAACTGGAAGATGACGGCTCGTTGCTATGATCTCTCCGTGTGCACGCTGCTGATTTTACTTCCTCGTAGCACCAGCGCAAGTATTTCCTTTGACCGGTGCCTATATTTTCGGGTATGATACCTTTAGCCAAACACCATGCCTTTGCGGTCCTGATGTCAGCGTTGAGAACTTCTGCCAGCTGCTTGCTCGTGATAAAGATAGGATCCATAGTTCTCTCCTTGAACTTTATCACAATATTGCCGAGCGCATTTCTAAACTTTAGGGTGTCATGCAAAATAAAAAAAAATTTTTCCAATAGAGGATGGACAAGGCAAAAAAACTTGAAGGAAAACTTCAAGTATTTGTTTCTAAGCAAAGGGAACTATTTATTATTTTCAAGGAGCCTAACCATGCGCATCACGAAGATTTTCCTTTCGGCCCTGGCAGCTCTCGCCCTCACTGTGACCACGGCACAGGCAGACAGCCTGCACAAAGTTCTTGCGCCCGGACACGGCCATGGCAAACCCGTCATGCAGGAGCCTGTCAGGCCGCATCATCCTGCACCGATCCCCGGCCCCATGCACAGGCATAAAATGCTGCATGGGAACGTGGCCTCAAAAATCTACCATGCGAGCGACTGTGATTACTACAGCGTCAAAGGGCGCACCCTTGAGTTTGCCGATGCCCGCCAGGCAGAGCGTGCCGGTTTCCGCGCCTGCAAATTCTGCGAAGGCAAGGAAGGCGTAGCCACTGCGAAGAAGGAGCAGCGCCGTCATCATGATAAGGCGGGGTATCGCCTGCACGCCAATCCTGACAGCAAGACGGTTCACGGTCCAAGCTGCAAGTTCTACAATGCGCGCAGCAGTTCGGAGCGCTTCGCTTCCGTGGATCAGGCCAGGAAGCATGGCTATCATCCATGTGTCATCTGCGGCGGCAAGTAAAAAGTGAAGCAGATTGTTCTTATTACGGCGCTGGCAGGGCTTCTCATGTCCTGCTCAGCGCCTCTTCAGTATGTTTACCCGGTGTCAGGAGAGCAGCATGCTTCTCCGGCGTCTAATGTTCAACGCGTTGAACAGCCGTCGCTATCGTACCCGGAGGCTCGTAAGCTCATATACAGCGACATCTTCTATGACCACCGCGAAACCCTGTATTGCGCTGCTGAGTTTGACGAGCACCGGGAAGTGACTTTGCCCGACGGCTTTATAGTCAGCACGCACCAGAAACGGGCGAACAGGGCGGAAACCGAGCACATCGTGCCTGTCGAGAACTTTGGCCGCACCTTTTCTGAGTGGCGGGAAGGGCATCCCCTATGCGTTCATAAGGACGGCAAACCATACAGAGGCAGGAAGTGCGCTGAGCTGACGAACGAGGAGTTCCGACGCATGGAAGGGGATCTGCATAACCTGTACCCGGCAATCGGCTGCGTGAACGCCGCGCGCGGCAACAAGAATTTTGCCATGCTTGGCGAGAGCGTGCCTTCGGCCTTTGGTTCCTGCGAGATGCGGATAGAAAAGAGCAGGGTAGAGCCTCCCGAACCATCGCGCGGCACGATCGCCCGTGCCTACCTGTATTTCGACAGGCAGTATAAGCGATTCAGCATGAGCCGCCAGCAGCGGCAGCTCATGGAGTCGTGGGACCATATGTATCCGCCTGATGCCTGGGAATGCGAGCGCAATGAGCGCATACGTGCTATTCAGGGCAACGGGAATCCGTTTGTGGAACGGGTTTGCAGATAGCGGAGGCAAAATGAAGATTATTGTGTTTCATGGAAGCCCGAACAAAAATGGCTCGACAAAAATCCTTGTCGACAGCTTTATCAAAGGAGCTTCTGCCACTGGACATGAGGTCGATTTGATAGATGTGGCTCATGCAAACCTGCATCCTTGCGGCGGGTGCGTCCATTGCGGTTATGAAGGACCATGCGTCCAGAAAGATGACATGGAAGTATTGCGCAAGAAAATCCTTGCGTCCGACATGATGGTCTTTGCAACGCCGCTGTATTACTATGGCATGTCTGCGCAACTGAAGACTCTTGTTGACCGCTTTTGCGCAATAAACAGCAGCATAACAAGCAAAAATATGAGGTCGGCATTGCTGGCTGTGGCATGGAACGCGGATGACTGGACCTTTGAAGCCTTGCAAGCGCATTATCAAACACTTGTGCGGTACCTCAATTTGAAGGATCAAGGCATGATTCTTGGCTATGGTTGTGGCACCCCATCCATGACCCAGCGCTCAAGCTACCCAGACGAGGCTTACAGGCTTGGCTTGAGCCTGCTGTGATCGCAAGAGCCAGATCAGGCAGCTGCATCACGTATTAGAAATTCACCCAGGGATTCATCACAAGCGCGCCGTCATACGTGCGGCTCATCCTGCGCGTGGCGATGGTCTTGCGGCGATCCCCTTCCATGACGCAAAGCGTCACGGAACCTTCGCTGGCAAGCAGGGTTGAAGCGTAGCGCTTAGCGGCTGGTACAGAAGGAAAGACCTTCGCTTCTGACCGGTTACTTTCCTCTGAGGTAGTTATGTCAAAGATGAACTCCATAGTCAGCTACCTCTCGTTTACCATGTCTTTGAGCTCTTTGCCGCATTTGAAGAAGGGCAGGCGCTTGGGCTTCGCCATGACCTTTTCACCGGTTTTAGGGTTGCGCCCCTGATAGCTTTTGTATTCGCGCACCTCAAAGGAGCCGAAACCACGGATTTCGATCCTGCCGCCGTCAAGAAGCTGCTGCTTCATCAGGTCGATCATGGTTTCCACGATTCTGCGGGATACCTCTGGCGGAAGCTGCCGGGCCTCGGCCAAGGCTTGGATAAGTTCTGCTTTGTTCATAGGCCATGAATGCCATAGGCGGCACGATTTTGCAACGAGGCGGAGAATCCTCAGCAGCAGCCGCATAGAATTATTGCCCGCAGTCAGGCTTTGACGTATAGTGCATTCTGCACGGTTGCCCTCTTAGTCTCTTCGCGTCGGCACGGCGCAAACCGTAACAGGAGGGTGCAGCCATGCGGACGTTTGTTTACGCTCTGCTTATCGCTGTGGCTCTGGTTCTGTTGTTCGCCTCCAAGGCTGAATAACAGTTGACCCCGGCCCAGTAGTGATGGGTCGGGGTCGAAAAAGAAACTCTTACCGTGGCAACCG
>JAGAZG010000162.1 GCA_017940105.1 Mailhella sp.
ACTGTTTCTGCGCTGGAAAGCCTTAAAGCGGCGTTTCCATCCTTTTTTCTGCCGTTTATCTTTGTTTATTCGCCAGGCGTCATGCTGCTCGGTGATTCCAGCGTGCAGAACTTGTCGCATATTGCGGCGGCCGTTGTTTTTCTCTTTTCATTTTCGATACTGGTCAACCGATACCTGGCCGTTAAAGCATCGGCCTTAGACATGCTGCTTGGCTTTGCTGCCTGCGGATTGACGGCAGCATACATTATTGATCCATCCCATCCAGAAGTTTTGCTTTTTTCTGGCTTAGGATGCGGCATAGCATGCGCTGCAAGCAATATCTTAAAAAAGCATAAGTGTGGCAATCATGGACGCTAATGGCGCACAACGCGCCATTAGCCAGGAGGTTTCAGTAATGGACGCCCTTGATTTCTTCCTGTATATGGGGTTGTGCGTAGGAGCTATTGGTCTCCTGCTGTCCTACTACGGCTATCGCCGTGGGTGGATGAACACTAAGTAAAAAAGAAAGGCGGTCCCAAATCAGAACCGCCTTTCTTTTTTTAGCTCTCTAGTACTTGCCCTCGTCGCCCATCGTCATCTCCGTTCCGTATGCATACGAGGTTATCAGGGTGAAGCCGTGTATGTTGCTGCGCTTGCCTTTGGACGCCGCTGTCTGCAGCTGGTCCTTCAGGTAGCGGTGGTTCATGGCGGTGATGAAGTCGTCGGACTTGTTCACCATGCGGGTCATCGGCACGGCATTCGCGCAGATTTCCAGGCCGCGCACAACTCTCACGCTGTCCACCTTGTTCTTCACGAGATATGCCTGCACCTGCGCGACTATCTCCGTGCCGACGGTGAGGTCGAGCACGACTTCGGCAAGACAGTGTCATCTGGGTAAGCGGTTCCCCAAGTATGCCAGCCGTGATAAGCTCGGCATTATCCCCTATCTCCCAAGCATGAAGCGGATAGTTCTGCTAGGAGCCAGATGCGGCGTTCGCGTAGGAAAATCCGAGATACTGAAGCTTAGGTGGGAAAACGTGGACTTCTCGCGCGGGGTGCTCATTGTCCCTGCTGCGCTGAAGAATGCCCGCGAGCCGTGGAGAGAGGTCCCGCTCCAGGAAGGCATGCTCGGCCTGCTACGTGACTGGCATGAGGAAGACATGAAGTCAGGCTGCGAGTATATCGTGCACAGCCCTAATGGCGATGGGCTGAAATACTTCAACGCGAGCTGGGCCCGTGCGAAGAGCAAAGCTGGAATAAAAAGAAAGCTCCCACCGTACTCATTGAGGCATAAGTTCGCAACTGACCTCATAGCGGAAGGAGCTGACCCCGGCACTGTCGCCAGGTTGTTGGGACATGCAACGACGGCAATGGTATTTTCTCATTATCAGCATGTGCTGACAAAACAGAAAATCCGCGCCATAGAAACATTACCAACTGTGCACAAAGCTGGTAACCGCATCGTATGTGCACAAAGCCATGTGCACACAAAGGCGGAAGCGACTGATGCTGTATGTAAGTGCTTGTAATTATTGGTGGGACGTGCGCGATTCGAACGCGCGACTCTCTGCTTAAAAGGCAGGTACTCTACCGACTGAGTTAACGTCCCCAGACGCATGGTTTTTATTACTGATGCACCGGTTCGTCAAGTAAAAATCGACAACTGATCAAAGTTTTTTTAATACGAAAGGTATCACATGCAAGGCCGCAGAAACTTCTTCTGTGCTGCCGATACTCCACTTATAATCAGTCCATCCTGCTTTGGCAGCCAAAGATGCTGCCAGTCCTTTTGCGTCAATAACAGGATGACGTTCAAAAACATGCGGAAGGCCATGCGTAAGATTGCATGCAAGACAGGCATTTCCGCGCTGGTGAAGCTCAAATAAAAAATTCAGGCGGTTTTCTGCTGCAGAAAGAAAAGACAACCGTATATCGTACGCGCCATCCTCTGCATCGCCAAATAATGCTTCAAAAAAACGGTCGGTGCGTTCCGGCGGAAAGACAGAATTTAAATATTCCTTAGTAAAAATGCTTTCATGATCCTGATGCATATGCTGCCTCCATTTTGCCGGATTGTTGGTGCTGTACGAATTGTTTAAATGCATTGTATAGCTGCACGGGGCACCTGGCAAGCTAATCTGGGGCATGGACCATGAGAAAATAATATGGCCGTGATATTGAAACAGGACGGAACTTCCAATAGCAAAAGCCAGACTGCCATGCCTTCTCTTTTATTTGTAAAGGCAGTTGACTTTGATTTTCATTTAAAATAAAAAAATCGAAAAGGCATCATAATGATTTTTTGAAACAGACTTCCAATGTATTTTTCGGGGGGATATATGCCTTCTTTCAATCTTCGCCTGCTTCCCATGGATAAAAGTGCCCGCATAGACAGAATAACCGCACAGGGCGAACTTGGACGCCGCATTCGCGAGATGGGCCTTGTGCCCGGAATGGATATTAAAGTCATTGGCAAAGCTCCCCTGCGCGACCCGGTTGCCCTTCGCATTGGCGGATCAACCATCTCTCTGCGTAACAGCGAAGCCGACTATGTTGAGGTCCGTGCGGTTTAGCTTCCTCATATCCTTTTTTAATAATGTTTCCCGCACATGCATTGCGGGATGGCGTCGGCATACATTATCGCTAGCTTATCTCTGATTTATGCCAGGCTTTCAGGTGTACAGGCATGAAGTCTGTGCAGGCTCCTATGACTTGCCAAAAAGTAAAATGGCTGCGAGCACAGCCAGAGCTGCGCACAGCATGCCGCCAAAACGAATGCACATCATGCGAAGCTGCACTGTTCTTAACTCTTTGTCAGCAGCTTGTTTGGTTTCAAAAAGCTGTGTTAAAACGGTATGCAGTCCCTTGGCCTGCTGAGGCGTAAATCCTGCATTTTCCAGGCTGGACAAAAGCGAATCCTTATTGATTTCAGACATAACTGCTCCGGTTAATTGTATCGCTGTGCATGAAGCGTTCTGACAGCAACATTATTTTCATACCATGCTGAAGTAACGCCCGCAAGCATGGCCATCGTTGCCTGCAATTGTGTTGTTGCGCATATGCCCTATGTGCGAGAAATGGTCTTGACGGCTGACAAAACATCCTTATCTGTTCTGAACCAGACATGTTTGCTGTTCTGAACGTTGATTATGGAGAAAAGTATCATGCAAAAAATTCTTGTTGCCATTCCTTCTGACGCTCCTGGTGGACTTGACGCTGCGCCCAGCGCGCATTTCGGACACTGCGACGCGTATACGGTCGTTACCGTTGAAGATGGAAAAATGACCGATTCTTTCATCGAATATAACGAAGGTCACGGCCCCGGCGGATGCGTTGAACCTGTTCGTGCCCTGGCGGAAAAAGGCGTGAGCGTCCTCATTGCCGGCGGCATGGGTATGCGGCCTCTCAGCATAATGCAGCAGCTGGGCATTACGGTTATGTTTTCTTCAGGCTATGCGACGGTGCGCGATACTTTGCAGGCGTATCTTGCAGGCAAGCTTTCTGCTTTCGATTCTGGCAATCTCTGCAATGGAGGCTGTGGCCATCATCAAGCGGCTCCGCTGGCCTGAATGGCCAGCACCTTACTTTGACAGTCAGTAGTAATTGCGGCATTGCAGGCAGCATTTTGCATGCAATGCCGCAGTGTTTTAATAAAAAATTTCTACTCCACGCATTCGCGCCATATCACAGGATAATTCATAAAACGCTTTTTCATCACCTGAATGGCTTCTTCATTTTGATCAATAAGTATACAGCTTCGGCCATGAAGCAGTGCAGACTCACCAAAGGTTCCGCTGCCTGCAAAAAAATCCATCAGCATATCACCAG
>JAGAZG010000163.1 GCA_017940105.1 Mailhella sp.
CATTGTAATTTGGGAGAATGCATGCCTTCATTCTGCTTGATGGACAAGACGAAAGGCGCAGGCTGAGCTGCAAAAACAGCTCCAGAGTTGCTGGAGCAGCTTCTTGCGGGCATACCTGCGCCGCCAGACCGGCAACAGCGCATCGTCCACGGATTCGCCAACAATGAAGACGCTGCCATCATCAAGGCGCCGCCTGCCGGCATGGCCCTGGTGCAGACCGTAGACATTCTTGGCGCTCTCGGCAACGATCCCCGCCTTTTTGGGCAGACAGCCGCCGCTAATGCGCTCTCGGACGTATACGCCATGGGGGGAACCCCATGGTGCGTGATGAATATTGCCGCCTTTCCTTCGCCGCAAACTCCCGATGATCCCCCAATAAGCGTCCTCGCCGATATTATTGCCGGAGCTATGGACAAAACAGCCGAAGCCGGAGCCGTGCTGGCAGGCGGCCACACGCTGGACGACGAATATATCAAATTCGGCCTTGCCGTCACCGGTTTTGTCGATCCGCAAAAAGCCTCCCGCAACAGCGGTCTTGCCCCAGGCAACAGCCTCATTCTCACGAAGCCTCTTGGCACCGGAGTTCTGGCCACGGCTGTCAAGGCTAAATGGCCTGGCTCTGACGACATTGAAAAAGAAATGTATCGCTGGACAACCAGGCTCAATGCGCACGGCGCTGAAGTCATCCGCGCCATGGAAATTAAGGCTGCGACTGACATAACAGGATTCGGGCTGGCCGGTCATGCTCTTGAAATGGCCAAGGGGTCAAACGTAAGCATAGAAATTGACGCCGGAGCCCTTCCCTTTATGGACCGGACAGAAGAGCTTGCCTCATGCGGACTCATTCCCGCAGGCACCTACAAAAACAGAAACCACGCATCATGCCGCTGTACTATTTCTGAACAGGCAGATGAGCTTAAGAGCCTGCTTGCCTTTGATGCTCAGACATCTGGAGGGCTTCTCCTTGCCGTCCCGAACGAACGCGTACAGGAAGCCGCCGAACGGCTTGCCGCATTGAGCGAACCGTACTGGATCATCGGCAAAGTTACGCCGCTGCGAAAGCAAATAAAGGAACAGATCGTCATCGCCTGAGCATGCGGCACAGTTTTTATTGCTGCAGTACGGCAAAACATCAGGAAAATTCCTATGAAAAACGATATGGCTGGAGCGCTTTTTGTCCTTGCCGGGGCGCTCTGTTTCAGCACTACGGGGCTTACGCAGGCCATTATTGCCGCAGACGGAGCAACGCCCCTCGCCGTCGGCGCCATACGCACCCTGATCGGAGGACTGGCTCTTTTGGCTCTTTGCTGCTTCCGCGGTAAAATTCCACGGATCAAGGGATGGCCGGCAAAAAACCTGGCTGCCTGCTGCCTTGGGCTCATCGGATTTCAGCTCTTCTTTTTCAAAGGAGTGCTCCAGGCAGGCGTTGCCGCTGGCACGCTTGCATCAATAGGCTTTACGCCTGTGGCCGCCGCCATTCTCAGCGCCGTCTTTTTAAAAGAGCGCCCCGCCCAGTCATGGTATCCGGCAACGCTGCTTATCCTGGCAGGACTATGGCTGCTGACCGGAGCTGACCTGCAGGGAACCACATTAAACTCCCTCTTCTTCCCTCTTGCCGCAGGCGCAAGCTATGGTTTTTACCTGACGTTTGGGAAAGCCCTGGTAAAAAATCATGATCCCCTTGCCGTCATGACGGTTCTCCTGCTTATTTGCGGGGCATGTCTGTGTCCGCTGCTGTTCACAGAGCATGCCACATGGCTTTTTTCGGGCAAGGGAATGATGGCGGCGCTTCACCTTGGCATCGTGACCATGGCTGCGGCGCACACCCTTTCTCTTGCAGGATTGAGCAGGACCTCAGCTTCCACTGCGGCGACACTTGCCACAGCGGAACCAGTCTGCGCGGCCTTGCTTGGATTTATCTGCCTGCATGAACCCGTTACGCTTCTATCTGCCAGCGGCATGGTCTGCGTTATTGCCGGTTCTCTGCTGCTTGTGCTTCTGCCCAAAACACTATTTGGCAAAAATAACCGTTGACGATAATTTTCGCAGACAAATAAGCCGCCCGAAGGCGGCTTTTCTTGCTTGCCAGGCCGGCGCAACTCTCCAGGGATCAGGGTTGCTCCGGC
>JAGAZG010000164.1 GCA_017940105.1 Mailhella sp.
CGGGCAGCCCGGCCAGCCATCCCGCAAGAAAGGGAGAGCGGGAAGAGGACGCCGCAAACAGCGCCATGGGGTATAGCAATATGGCAAGCGGCAGATGAACGGCAGGGTTGGCAGTGCCGAAAAAAAGTCCTGCCGACGCCGTCAGCACGATCATCAGCAAACGGGGTGAAAAGGTCATGCCTGCCCCCTGTCCAGTGCCCGGCAGCTTATGGCCTCGGCAATATGCGAAAGCCCAATTGTTTCAGCGCCGTCCAAGTCCGCTATGGTGCGGGCGACCCTCAAAATGCGGGTGTAGGCGCGGGCAGACAGGGCCAGGGCATCGACTGCTCTGCCAAGAAAGGCTTGTTCCGCCTGCCCCAGGCGGCAATGCCAGCTGAGCAGCTCTCCGTTCAAATCGGCATTCGTCCTGCACCTGGTTCCGCGATACCGCAATACCTGCGCTTCCCTTGCTTTTAAAACGCGCTCACGCATCTGCATGGACGACGGTCCGGCGTTTTCCGCCCGCAGTTCATCATACGAAACGGCCGGAACTTCAATATGCAGATCAATGCGGTCCAGCAAAGGTCCGGACAGTCTCGCCCTGTACCGGGCTATCGCCTGGGCGGAACATGTGCACTCATGCCTTGGATCGGTGCTGTACCCGCAGGGGCAGGGATTCATGGCCGCAACAAGCATGAAATCCGCGGGATAGGTTACCGCATACGCAGAACGCGAAATGGAAACCACCCCCTGCTCCAGAGGCTGGCGGAGCACTTCAAGCGCGCTTCGCTGGAACTCGGGCAGCTCATCCAAAAAAAGCACTCCCCTGTGGGCAAGGCTCACTTCACCGGGATGCGGCGGCACCCCGCCGCCTATGATGGCAACGCTCGAATCGCTGTGATGGGGCGTGCGAAAAGGACGCTGCGTCACCAGCCCCATGCCGTCCAAAAGGCGCGCTACGCTGTAAATTTTTGTAACCTCAAGGGATTCTTCAAATCCAAGGGGCGGCAGTATGCCTGGTATTCTTTGCGCAAGCATGGTCTTGCCGCTGCCTGGCGGGCCTATGAGCAAAATATTGTGCGCACCTGCCGCCGCTATCTCTATGGCCCGCTTGGCGCGTTCCTGACCGCGCACATCACAGAAATCGAGTGGAAAGGGGTCGCCAAGTCGAACAGGCGGCGCAACCGCCGGTTCCAGCGATGAGCTGCCAGTTAGAAACGCCGCGGCCTCACTGAGAGTTTTTGGTGCATATACGGCCAGCCCTTCCGCCACGCATGCTTCAGGAGCGTTCTCAGGTGCGACAAGAAAACCGCGAGCTTTTTCTTCCCTCGCCAGAATGGCCAGCGGAAGAACCCCAGGCACAGGCTTCAGCCTGCCGTCCAGTGAAAGCTCCGCGGCAAAAAAACATCCCCGCAGCTTTTCAGCAGGCAAAAGGCCTGCCGCTGCCAAAAGGCCAAGGGCCAGGGGCAGATCGTAGGCGGAACCTTCTTTGCGGCGGTCTGCAGGGGCAAGGTTGACGGTGATCCTGCCCGGAGGTATCCGAAAGCCAGAATTCTGCAACGCTTTGAGCACGCGTTCACGCGATTCGCGCACTGCTCCTTCGGCAAGGCCTACCATGATGAACGACGGCATGCCCTGCCTGGTATAATCGACTTCTAGATCGACCCTGAAGGCATCAACTCCCTGAAGCGCCCCGCAGGCTAGCTGGACAACCATGGCATTGCCTCAAAAA
>JAGAZG010000165.1 GCA_017940105.1 Mailhella sp.
CGGATCTTCTTGAAAAGCTTATTGCAACCGGGGCCGTCACCCGCGTGCGCGTGAACATACCCGGCCCGGCCTCAGCGTACCCGCTTGCGGCAGGCGGCGAAGCCCCTTCAAAGGAAGACCTTGGCAAGACCATTGCCCTGGCCCGTGCTTTCAGTGACCACGTCATCCGGCTGCTTCTTGAGCCCATCAGGCAGCCGGACGGTTCTTTTGCCTGGCTCAGCGCGGCGGATGCCGGCCTTGCAGGCAAAATGGTCGCCGAAGCCTGCGGCGACATGATGCTGCCCTTCGGCATCCAGGCCAGCGCAGACAAGGCAAGCGGCCTGGAACCCCTTGCCAACCTTCTGCCCTACCGCTCCAAGGTTCGCTCTGCCCTGCCCAAAACAGACATTATCAAAGACGCTGCGGAATAACGCCTGCGCGGGGGATATTCCCCCGCTTTTTTTAACGCCTTGTGCTTCTATGCACGAATATAGACAACATGCCCTTGTTGTTCTATGGTAAAATAATCATGAGAGGGCGGAAGCTGTCCGCCCTGTTTTGCATCTTGTCGTGATTATTCCAGGGAGCAACTCCCTTTTTTCCAGGAGGTTTTTCATGGCTCTACGCATCACCGTCATAGGAGCAGGCCCAGGAGGCTACACGGCCGCTTTTGACGCCGCAAAACGAGGCGCCGAAGTCACACTTGTAGAAGCCAGGTGGCTGGGCGGCACATGCCTGAACTGCGGCTGCATCCCCACCAAGACGCTTAAATCTTCCGCCGAAGCGCTCGAAACAATGCACCGTGCGGCAGAATTTGGCATCGCCGCCGAAGGAAAAGCCTCTGTCGACATGCCGGCAGTCATCGCTCGCAAGCGCAAGGTTTCTGAAACGCTGCGCGGCGGACTCGAAAAAACCTGTGCAAAACTCAAGGTCAAGGTCGTCATGGGACGCGGCCAGGTCATCAATGCCGGGCTCGTAAAAGCCACGCTGGCCGACGGCTCCGTTCAGGAAATCGAAGGCGACAAGGTTATCATCGCCACAGGATCCGACGTGCTCAACCTGCCTTCGCTCCCGGTGGACGGCAAATACATTCTTTCGAGCAACGAAGCCCTTGAGCTTGACCATGTGCCCGCAAGGCTGATCATTGTCGGCGGCGGCGTGGTGGGCTGCGAGCTTGCCTTCATCTTCAAGGCCTTTGGCAGCGAAGTCACCATTGTCGAAGGCCAGAACCGTCTTCTCCCCGTGCCCTCGGTCGATGAAGAAATGAGCAAGCTGCTGCTGCGCGAAGCCAAGAAAAAAGGCATCAAAGTGGAACTTTGCCGCACGGTGAACGGAACGAAGGTCGAAAACGGCTCCGTGCAGGCCGACCTGGGGCCTTCGCCCTTCCTCGCTCCGGAACTGGTGCCTGCTTCTGCTAAAAAACCGGCGACGATCGAAGCCGACTGCATTTTCTCAACCATTGGCCGCGTGGCCGTCACGAATGGCCTGGGGCTTGCCGAAGCCGGCATAGCCACTGACAAGCGCGGCTACATCGTCGTCAATGACCAGCTGGAAACCTCGGTCCCCGGCGTCTATGCCATTGGCGACATACTCGGTCCTGCGCGCATCATGCTGGCACACATGGCTTCTGCCGAAGCGCATGCAGCCGTAGCCAATATTTTTGGCGCAAACGAATCGCCCAACTACAACGTTGTGCCTTCCGGCATCTTCAGCAGCCCTGAAATCGGCGACGTAGGCCTGACCGAATCCCAGGCCAGGGCCAAGGGGCTTGACGTGGCCACATCCGAATTTCAGTTCCGCGAACTTGGCAAGGCGCAGGCCATGGGCGAACTGCCCGGCGTGTTCAAGCTGGTTGCTGACAAAAGCAGCGGCAAGCTGCTGGGCGCGCATTTTGCCGGGGCGCACGCAACCGACCTGATATCCGAAGCGGCCCTTGCCCTGCAGCTTGGCGCATCTGTTTCTGATATTGCGGGCACCATTCATGCTCACCCGACCCTTGCCGAAGGCATAATGGAATCTGCCGCCATGATGGGCGAATAACGCCGCCCGCGCAAAAAACTTGCCTGCTTGCGCAGCATGGGGTAGCTTTTTGCCGATGCCTTACTTTTACCTTCTAATGCAATAAGGAGCTAACCATGGCAAAAACCATTGCCGAACTCAATTTGCCCGCCGACCTCAAGTATACCGATGAACATATCTGGGCCCGCGCCGAAGGCGAAGAAATCGTTATCGGCGTGAGCGACTATGCCCAGGATCAGCTTGGCGAAGTCGTCTTTGTTGACGTGCCCGGCGAGGGCGATGCCTTTGAAGCCGGCAAAGAATTTGGCGAAGTTGAATCCATCAAGTCCGTCAACAAGCTGTTCATGCCCGTTGCCGGCACTGTGACCGCCGTCAATGAAGAGCTGGACGGCACCCCCACCCTGCTCAACGCATCCTGCTACGGCACGGGCTGGATCATCAAGGCAAAGCCAGACAACATGGCCGACCTTGAGGGACTCCTCTCTGCCGACGCCTACCGCGCCCTTCTTTCCAAGTAGCCTTTCTGCCTTGTCTTTCAGGCGCCGCGGCCTTTAAAAGCCGCGGCGCCTTTTGTGTTAAAAGGCATGCGCGCTGCTGCAAGAAGCGCAAAAAAACACCTGTTGGACAGCGAGGCTGCCCTGCAGATATTTGGCGGCATAAAAAAAGCCTGGATAACGACGTATCCAGGCCATAGCGACTTGTTGAAACGCTATGAAATCATGTGATTTCAAAAAAAAAGTGGTGCCCAGAGGGAGACTCGAACTCCCACGCCAGTTGGCACTACCACCTCACGATAGCGTGTCTACCAATTCCACCATCTGGGCACAAGAGGGCTTTTACAAAAAAACATGGGCATTGGCAAGCATTTTTTTCCGCCGGCAAAAAAGCCGTGCCGCATGCCGCGAGGGTGCTTGACACCTATAATCAACCAGTCATATAGATGAATAAACATTTAAAGGATAAAAAGTATGCTTGAATCTTCATCCTTTGCTCCGGCGTATTCTCGACTGTACCAGGAACTCGCTTCGGACATTAACAACGGCCGCTGGAAACCCGGGGATCAGCTGCCCACAGAGCGCGAACTTGCCGACAGGCACGGCCTGAGCATAGGCACCG
This sequence comes from Mailhella sp., assembly GCA_017940105.1. Classification (GTDB taxonomy): domain Bacteria; phylum Desulfobacterota; class Desulfovibrionia; order Desulfovibrionales; family Desulfovibrionaceae; genus Mailhella. The sequence goes on from JAGAZG010000165.1 coordinate 3,115, forward strand.
TGCGCAAGTCCATGGACATGCTTGAACAGGCCGGTTTTTGCATAAAGGCACAGGGAAAAGGCACGTTTGTCGCCGACTATACCGAAGACAAGCCTTTTTTCTACCGCATGCGCCGCGGCTTTTCTGCAAAGGATATTTCTGTTCACACAGGAACGGCGGAGCGCGCCGAGTGCCCCCTGCCGGATGACGCGGCCCGCAGCCTCAACCTGCCGCCCAATGCACCGGGCATCAGAATCACAAGGACGCTTCATGGGCATGACCAGCATGAAACTGCACCGCTTGGCGTGAGCGAGTCATGGTTTTCACGCGATGCGTGCCCCCAGCTCATGGACATTTCGCCGTCAGACATGAAGAAGCATTCGCTCTACTACCTGCTCGAACGCAGCTGCCGCAAGCCCATGCTGCACTGCGATGAATTGATAAGCTTCAGCATGGAGGGGACCCCGCTGTTTGCCAGTCTGTTCGACGGAACGCCGCCGCCATGCTTTAAGCTGGTCATGGTCGTTTACACCTATGAAAGCATGCCGCTGGAATACCGCGTCAGCCATATTGACGCCTCTTCCATGGGACTTATGCGAAAGCATGATTTTCGCCTGTAAACCTTATCACCCCTGCACCGGGAGGAAAAGATGAACAAACTTATGTCTGCAGCCATTCTTGGAGCATGCGCCCTGTTCTGCTCGGCAAACGTGCAGGCGGCTTTTCCTGAAAAGCCGCTCAATGTCGTCATTGCCTTTGCACCAGGCGGCACAAGCGATATCAGCGTGCGCATGCTCGCGCCCAAGCTTGAAAAGATCTTCGGCCAGCCTCTGGTCATAACCAACAAGGGCGGCGGAGCCGGCGTGCCCGGACTTAACACTGTCCTGCAGGCAAAGCCCGACGGATACACCATTTCAGCTCCGGCCACGCCGGCGTTCAGCGCATCCATTTTTCTCAAGGGAAAGCCATACAACCTTGACGACATGACCTTTGCCGCCGGGTATATGATCAATGACCGCATCCTGCTGACAAAGCCGGACAAGCCCTATAAGACCTGGCAGGAGTTCATTGCCTACATTAAGGCCAATCCAGGCAAGGTTTCCATTGGCAGCGGCGCGTCCCAGGCCGCCATGGAAGTTTTAAAATCCATAGCCATAAAAGAAAACCTTGACGTCAACTTTGTCATGTACAAAAGCGGCGGAGAAGCTTCGGCAGACCTTATCGGCGGCCATATAGACGCCTGCGAGCTGGGCGTGGGCACAGCCGCCTATCAGGCTGCCCGCAAGGGTGAGCTTTCTGTTCTGGCCAACCTCGGAACGGGCGAGGTGCCGGACTTTCCTGCCGTGCCCAAGCTGCACAAGGATCTGGGGTACGAATTCTTCACTACGGTCATCTACTCGTTCATATTGCCCAAGGGCACGCCCGAAGACATCCGCGCCCGCTGGGAAAGCGCCATAAAGGAAGCCCTGGACGACCCCGAACTTAAAGAGACCTTTCACAAGGCCGGCTTTGCGCCTGCCTTCCTCAGCGGCCAGCAGGCAAAAGAATTTTCAGAAAACGAGCTCAAAACCATCCCCGCCATGCTGGAATACAACAAGCAGTTCAAAAAATGACCTGTGAAAGGCCGTGCGGTCAAAAGCCCGCACGGCTGCAGGCATAGCAGCGGTGTTTTATGAATAAAGACAGATGGACCGGACTTGTCTTCATCATTGCATGCGCCCTCCTGTGGTTTGCCGTCATCCCGCAGCAGACCGATGGCCCGGATGAAGCTTTTGTGCCCCGCATGGCAACGGCAGGCATGTTTATACCCGCGCTGATCATGCTTGTACGGCGGCCTAAGAATCAAAGCACGCCGCCTGACTTTCGGGCAGGAGCATTTTTTCACAGCACACTGCCCGCCATGCTGCTCGTGCTGGCTTATCTTCTGGGCGTTGCATGGATCGGCTTTTTCTTCTCCAGCCTGGTTTTCATACCGGCAGCCCTGTTTATTTTTGGAGAACGCCGGGTCCATGCGTTCTGGATCACTCCTGCGGCGCTTCTTGGCGGCATCTATCTGGTCATGGTGCATTTTCTTCATCTGGAACTGCCTGCGGCTCTGCTTATTTAAAAAAGCCGGAGGCAGACTGTCCCAAGGGCAGCTATGCTCTGACAGGAGATTTTCATGCTTGACAGCCTTATGGCCGCTTTCGGCATGGTTCTGGACTGGCAGAATTTTTTCTGGGCGCTTTTCGGCGTGACCTTCGGCATCATCATGGGTGCCATACCCGGGCTGAGCGACAACATGGCCATCGTCCTGCTCCTGCCCTTCACCTATTATCTTGGCCCGATACCGGGCATAGCTATGCTGATGGGCCTATCCAAGGGGTCGAATTTCGGAGGGTCCATCCCGGCTATACTTTTCAACATTCCCGGCACGCCCCAGGCAATGATCACGACGTTTGACGGGTATCCCCTGGCAAAATCCGGCAAAAGCGGCAAGGCGCTCAAAACCGCCCTGTTCGCCTCTGTCACCGCAGACACGGCCAGCGATCTCGTGCTCATGTTCCTGGCAGCCCCCGTCGCCGCCATTGCCCTGCGCATAGGCCCGCCAGAATACAGCATGATCCTGCTGTTTTCACTGGTTTTAATCAGCCTTGCGGCTTCAAGCAGTCCCTGCCGCGGGCTCATAGCGACGGCGCTGGGCATTCTGCTGTCTACCGTGGGCTGCGATCCTGAATCGGGCACGCCCAGGTTTAACTTCGGCTTCATCGAACTTTCCGACGGCATCAACATCATGCCCATGGCCATCGGACTGCTCGCTTTTTCAGAAGTCCTGCGCCAGGCTGAAAAATGGTACGATGAAAGGCATGCCAAGGAATGCTCGGAATGCGTGCACATGTCGGAGCGGGGCACAGACGGCGACCGCCTCACCCTTGCAGAAATGCGCAGCTGCCTGCCCACCATAGGGCGCTCGACGCTTATTGGCTCGTTCATAGGCATCGTTCCGGGCATAGGCACGACGGTTGGAGCATACCTGAGCTATATCTGGAGCCGCAAAAAATCACGGACGCCGGAAATGTTCGGCAAGGGCTCTCTTGAAGGCATTGCTGCGTCAGAGGCGGGCAACAATGCCGTCAACGGACCCAACCTTGTTCCGCTGCTTACGCTCGGCATACCGGGCAATCTTGCAGCCGCTCTCATACTGGGCGGATTCATGATCAAGGGGCTCATACCCGGCCCGCAGTTCATGGAAAGCAACGCCCCCATGCTTTACGCCCTTTTCATCGTCCTGCTGCTCAGCAACGTTTACACCGCCGTAATAGGCGGAGTGTTCATACATTTTGCCCGCAGGCTCACCGGCATACCCAAGGCCGTGCTCTACAGCATCGTTCCTGTTTTCTGCGTCATCGGGTCCTACGCAAGCAAGGGCAGCATGTTTGACGTGTCTGTCATGTTCATTTTCGGGCTGCTCGGCTATGTGCTGAACAAGCTTAAAATAAGCATGCCCACCCTGATCGTCGCTTTCTTTCTGGGAGCGCTGCTTGAGCACAAGATACGCCAGAGCCTGAGCATCGCACGCGGAGACTGGATGATTTTTGTCGACCGTCCCATTTCCTGCGCTTTTCTGGTCATGACCCTGGCCGTCCTGATCTTTTACATTCTGCGGCATGCACGTTCAGGCCAGCCTGCCGCATAGCCTTGCAACAAAGGATTTTCTCATGAAGCTTCCCATCATGGAAACAGACTTTCTCATCATCGGCGGCGGGAGCGCTGGCTGCATTGCGGCCATGCATGCCCTGCAGGCAAAGCCGGATCTGCGCGTCACCATTTTTGAAAAGAGCGACATCGTCTACGGCGGCTCCATCGCCCGCGGCATGGACGCGCTCAACATTGTCGCCATCCCCGGAAGGACCGACGCGCAGATGTATCTGGAAGCCATACGCGCAATGTCAGGCGGCATTGTGGACGCCGGCCCCAGCTACGTCATGGCAGACCGGTCCTACGCGCTGCTCAAGGAAATGGAAGGCTGGGGAGTGACGTTTCCCAAAGACGAAAACGGGCAGTACAAAACGCTGCGGTATCATGTCAAAGGCGAATTTCAAACGGCCATGGACGAGCCTGAGCTCAAGGCTATGCTTGTCCAGCGCGCCCTGAGCCGCGGGGCAAAGCCCGTCAACCGCGTCATGGGGATACGCCTTCTTACAGACAGCGGCCGCGTTGCGGGGGCCATAGGGCTGAACGTGCGCACCGGACAGCTGGTCATCTGCAAGGCCAAGGCCGTGCTTGTCGCCTCCGGCGGTGTAAGCCGTTTCACCATGCCCAATTCTGAATACCTGTACGGCGTTTACGACTATCCTGGAAACACGGGCGACGGCTTTGCCATGGCGCTTAAAGCCGGCGCAGGCGTTACCGGCATGGAGTATACGCAGCGCACCATGCTCATCAAGGACTCGAACATGCCCCTGCTTGCCATTTGCGTTACCCGCGGCGGAAAGGTGCTGGACTGCAACGGCAAGGTGATCATGGAAGGCGAAGTCAACAATATCAATGCCATGAACGAGGCCTTCACGCAGGGACGGGGGCCTGTGCATATCCAGCTCAGCCATCTGCCCGAAGAAAAAATACGTGAGATAGAGCATATCCTGTTCACCACGGAAAGGCCGGTGAATGAACGCTTCTTTGCCGGCAGGCGCATAGACTTTCGCAAGCAGGACATTGAGCTGTGGCCGACAGAATACTACCTGTGCGGCGGACACGGACTTGCCGGCATACGCGTTAACGAACGAGCTGAAACGGCGGTACCCGGCCTGTACGCTGCAGGCGACGTCGCCAGCGTGGCAAAGCAGCATCTTACGGGAGCTTTTGTATTTGGCGAAATTGCCGCTGAGCAGGCCGTCAAATACATCCGGGAAGAACCTGACGTGCAAATTCCCGAAGAGCAGGTTCAGGAAGAGCAGGAACTGCATCAGGCACGCTTTTCTTCCAAAGGCAAGGACATCGACATACATGACCTGGAGCGCAAAATGCGCCGCATGGTCGCCGATTATCTGGTTTCTCCCAAGAATTCGCATAAATTCGACCTGTGGAAATACTGGTCAGAAACGTTCAGCAAGGATCTTGAGCACGTGTCCGCCGGAAATGGCCATGAGCTCTCAAAAGTATACGAAGTCGCCAACATCCTGCTCTGCGCCGACTGCTCCGCCCTGGCGGGCGATTTTCGCAAAGAAAGCCGCTGGGGCGAATGCCATAAGCGCAGCGACTATCCCGAACGGGACGATGCCAACTGGAAATGCCACGTGGTCATAAAAATGAACAACGGAACGCTTGAAGCGCAAAAGACGCGTATCTCGGAACTTGGAGAGGAGGTGGTCCTGTGATGAACAGCAGCAATATCGCCGTCAATGCAAACGCATGCCTTGCCTGCGGCAAATGCGTCGATCACTGCATCATGGACAACCTGCGCCTCGTGCTGCCCCCATGCCGCCAGGCATCGCCGCTCGGCATCAATTACCAGGGGATACTGCGCCTGACGGCCGCCGGCAAACCCGCCGAAGCTGCAAAGCTTTTGCGCAGCTGCACGCCCTTTGGCGGCTTTCTTGCCGTATGGGGCGACAAGGCAGCTTCACAGGCATGTTCGCGAAGCCGCAAAGGCGGCGCTCTTGACATGGCCAGGGTGCTCTCCTGGCTGGTGCAGCGTGAAGAATCCGCCGTTTACAGCGCCGATCCGGATCCCTATGCCCATTCCTGCAAAACCGTTGCCGTCATCGGTTCCGGACCGGCGGGTCTTCAGGCCGCGCATGACCTGCGCAGAAAAGGCTATGCCATAACGGTTTATGAAGCCGCTCCATCCATAGGCAGCACATTGCGCTTTCTGCCTTCAGGCGAAGGCTCCAGTCCTGCAGAAGGCGGCATTCTTCCTTCCATTCCGGCAGAAATCATGGACAAAACCATTGCCATGCTTCTGGGCATGGGCATAGACATCCGCACGTTCTCCCCTAAAGGCCAGTCTGAACTCGACGAACTGTGCAAAACATACGATGCCGTACTCTGCGCAAGCGGCAAGGGTTCTGTGCTGCCCGCCGACGATCTTGGCTGGGTCAGGGACAACCTGTTTGCCGCAGGCGCATGCGTGAAAAACCAAAAGCAAATCGGCACGCTGCAGGCAATGGCGTCAGGCGCCAAAGCTGCGCGCACCATCTGCAATTTTCTCGAAGGGTTCAGCCTGGACTATGAAAGCGACCAGCGCACCGCCAGGGGGCTTGAGCGTTTTCACGGGCTTTCCGACGCTCAGGAAGATACGGCAGACATGCCTGCCGTAAAGCCGTCCGCACAGGAATATTCAGATGCCGAAGCCGCATCAGAAGCCAGCCGGTGCCTCGGATGCGGCTCACCCGCAGAGCGCAACCAGACCTGCTGGTACTGCCTGCCGTGCGAGGTTGTCTGCCCGACGCACGCGCTCTACGTGCGCGTGCCTTACCTTGTGCGGTAACAAGCCGCTATCATGCAACGGGGGCTGTCCGGCTTTGCCGGCGGCCCCCATTATGCATAGCAAAACCAACATAGAAGGCCTGCACAGGATTCATGCCTGTGCACCCGGTGTTTGGGATGAGAACGCCCCATCCCAAACCGACCGCAACGACGTCCGTACAGCCTGAAGGCCAGATCTTATGCCAGAACGAAAATAACGATAAGCAAAATATGCCACGGCATAAGAAAAATGCCAGCCGATCTCTCGGCTGGCAGTCCTGATTTTTTTATTATTTGCCGTATCCTTGACGGTCAGCATGCCAAAAACAGGCGGCTTTTCATTTATGCCAGGGGCATGCTTTCAAACGGCGGCGTGAAGGAGCAGATTGTCCCTGTGAACGACTTCGGGGTAATGGACCACGCCAAGAACAGACTCCACCTCTGAACTCCTGAGCCCCTGGATCCGGCGTATATCTTCTGCAGAATAGTTGCTCAGCCCTACGCCCAGCTGCCTTTCGCCATGCATGATGCGCACCATGGATCCTGTATCAAACTCGCCGTCCACGCGGATGATCCCTCCGGGCAGCAGGCTTCCGCCCCGCTCTTCCAATGCGGCGGCGGCCCCGTTGTCGACAAACAGGCTGCCAAGGGGCTCCGCCTGATACGCCATCCAGTACTTGCGCCGTGAAACCGTATTTTTTGAAGGACTGATCCATGTTCCCACAGGCTCTCCGGCAAAGGCCCGGTCCAGTATGTCCGGCCGGCGGCCTGGGAGTATCAGCGTAGGCACCCCAAGCTGAGCTGCGCGGCGGGCCGCCATGAGCTTCGACTGCATGCCGCCAGTGCCAACGCTGGTTTTAGCCCCGCACAGGCCTTCTATGTCCAGCTCTTCAATATTGTCTATGCTCTCAAGAATGGGGATGGCCTCGCCAGCGCCGGATTTGCCCGGGTTTGCAGCCAGCACACCGTCTGCGCTGGTCAGATTGACGTACAGCTCGCCCTCAACCAGATTCAGCAGAAGGCTTGCGAGCTGATCGTTATCGCCAAATTTAAGGTCATGCACCGCAACCGTGTCATTTTCATTGACAATGGGCACGACCCCCCAGTCCAGCAAGTTCATAAAGGTATTGCGAGCATTCAAAAAGCGGCTGCGGCTGCGAAGGTCGTCCCTGGTCAAAAGCACCTGGGCGCAGACAAGCCCCTGCGAAGCGAAGGCATGCTCGTATTCACGCATGAGCCGGCCCTGGCCTATGGCTGCCAGCGCCTGCTTGCCAGGAAGGCTTTCTGCGGTTCCCTTTCGCCCGGAAAAAGCCGAGCGGCCAGCCGCAACCGCGCCTGAACTCACCAGGCAGACCCTGCGCCCTGCCGCTGCCAGCCGGGCAAGCTGCTCAACCAGATTGCACAGGACAGAAAGCCTGAGCCCTGCCGGACTTGTCAGCACAGCGCTGCCGACCTTGACGACCACTGTGCGCGCGTGCTCCATAATGCGGGCACGTTCACTCATCATTCGCGCGTCCATACTACCTCTATCTCCGGGAATTCTTCGTCCTTTACGACCTCTTCCTGATAATGGGCAAAAGGCGCATTCATGTCCAGACTGCCGCGCATCTGCCACATGCGCCGCGTCAGCTCTTCAAGTCCTGTTCCCTGACGAGCGGATATGAATACGATGTCGCGTCCGTCAGACGCTGCCCTCCTGCGAAGCTGGTCCAGTTCGTCAGGCGTTTTCAGGTCAATCTTGTTAACGACCTCTATCTGCGGCCGCTTGGCAAGTTCAGGATCAAACTGCGCAAGTTCATCGTTGATGAGCGAAAAGCCGGCCCAAGGGTCGCTGCCCTGCATGTCGATGTCTTCAACGCTGAGCATGTGCACAAGAAAACGGGTCCTCTCCACATGGCGCAAAAAGCGGTCGCCAAGCCCCTGCCCGGCATGCGCGCCTTCAATAAGTCCGGGTATGTCTGCTATGACCATGCGCAAATCGGGATCGAGATCGTCAATCAGCACGCCAAGGTTAGGGGTCAGCGTCGTAAAAGGATAATCTGCTATTTTTGGCCTTGCTGCCGAAACCTGGGAAAGAAACGTGGATTTTCCTGCATTGGGCAGACCGAGAAGGCCGGCATCCGCCAGTATTTTCAATTCCAGGCGAAAACTGCGTTCTTCGCCAGGTTCCCCTTTCTGGGCAAAACGCGGAGCGCGCATCGTTGAACTTTTAAAATGCTCGTTCCCTTTCCCGCCTTTGCCGCCAGCTGCAAGGAGCACCAGCTTTTCGGGATCGGAAATATCGGCAAAAAGCACTTCACCCGCGCCTGTGCGCTCATAGAGCTGCGTGCCCGCGGGCAGTTCGATCACAAGATCCTCTCCCTTATGCCCGTCACACTGGCTGCCCATGCCTCCCTGCCCGTTCTGAGCCTCGTAAATGCGCTTCAGGCGAAAATCGTACAGGCTGTATAAGCGCGCAGACGCCCGTGCGTACACACTGCCGCCGTCCCCGCCATTGCCGCCGTCAGGCCCTCCCCGCGGAACAAATTTTTCGCGCCTGAAAGACACGCATCCATTGCCGCCTTTGCCGGCCTTGACCTGAATAGCTGCTTCGTCAACAAACTTCATAATTCATCCTGAAAAACACCAGCGCATGGCAAGATGTGCCGGTTTAATACAGAAACAGGCGAGAAAGACCTTACGGCCCTCCCCGCCTGCATTGCTTACTAAAGCTGAAACCTACGCGTTTTCCGCAGGAACAATGCTCACACGCTTATGAACACGGCGCTTGCGGTAAAACTTTTCGTATTTGACAATGCCGTCGCACTTGGCAAAGAGGGTATAGTCGCGACCCATGCCGACATTGGCTCCCGGATAAACAACGGTGCCAAGCTGGCGGATGAGTATATTGCCGGCAACGACGGGCTGACCGCCGTAAATTTTAACGCCCCTGCGCTGACCAGCGCTGTCACGACCGTTGCGGGAGCTGCCGCCTGCTTTTTTATGTGCCATGGTGTTTCTCCTTATGATGAACGGTTCGTGCTACGCAACGATACCGGTAACGGTAAGAACAGTGTATTTCTGACGATGGCCCTGGGTGGTGCGCTCAGCCTTGCGGCGCTTATGCTTGAACACCACGACCTTGTCGCCGAGGACATGGTCAACGATCTTCGCGGTGACCTTTGCTCCTTCAACCACAGGGGTGCCAATTTTGGCAGCTTCGCCGCCGATCATGAGCACGCGGTCAAAAGAAACTTCGCTCTCCTTTTCGCCGTCCATGAGATCGACAACCATTTTGCTGCCTTCCTGAACACGGTACTGCTTGCCGAGAACTTCAACAATAGCGTACATTAAAACCTCCGAAAAACGGGTCAAAAAAAAACTGCCTGCTGCATAAACAGATACGCCAATGGCGAAAAACCGCCCCTGCCGGCGCGGCACTTCCTGAATGATGCTTGCAGGCATGGGACCTGTTCCCGCTTATCGGTGCAGGTGCGCGCTGTGGCGGCTTGAACATTGCAGGGAAGTGCGAACGTATGCGCAAAAAAACATACGGACGACTTCTATAGGCTTTTTTTTCCAAAATGGCAAGCGTTTTCAAGCGCAAATTTAAAC
>JAGAZG010000166.1 GCA_017940105.1 Mailhella sp.
ATGACATCAAGCACTTCGTTCACCATTTCAGGATCAAGGGCGGATGTAGGCTCGTCAAAAAGCATCAGTTCAGGCTGCATTGCCAAGGCTCGGGCAATGGCAACCCGCTGCTGCTGTCCTCCGGAAAGCTGAGCCGGATAAGACCTGGCTTTATCGCGTATGCCCACCCGGTCAAGCAGACGGAATGCCCGTTCCTCCGCATCCTTTTTTGAAAGTCCGAGCAACTTGCAGGGAGCCATGGTGAGGTTCTGCAATACTGTCTTGTGAGGAAACAGGTTGAACTGCTGGAATACCATGCCAAGATTACGGCGTATTTTATTGATGTCGTTTTTCGGGTCGCATATGTCCAGGCCGTCCACGGTAATCACACCACGGCTGATTTCTTCGAGCCTGTTGACAGATCGCAAAAGAGTGGATTTGCCGGATCCGGAAGGACCAATGATAACGATCTTTTCACCAGGGTAAACATTGAGTGAAACGTCGTGCAAAGCAGCAGTATTGCCGAAAAACTTCCACACATGATCTATGCTGATGACAGGTTCGTTGCTATTTTCTCTTGTCATAGTAGTTCAGCCTGCCTTCCAGTATGCTTACGCCTTTTGAGAGCAGCAACGTGATTATAAGATAGATGAGGGCAATGACGGTATACGTTTCGAAATACAGATACGTCTTGGCTGCAAAGCTGCGCCCATGCTGCATGAGATCGGGCATAGCCATGACAGAAACCAGCGACGTGTCTTTAAGCATGGCAATGCACTCGTTGCCCACGGGGGGGACAATAGTGCGCAGGGCCTGCGGGAGAATGACGTGCACCATGGTCTGTACGCGATTAAAGCCGAGGGATCGGGAAGCTTCGCTCTGCCCCTTGGGCACGGCCATAATGCCTGCACGAAACACCTCGCCCATGTATGCCCCGTAACAGAAACTTATGGCGATAACGGCTGACGTGAGTCCGCTGACCTGAAGGAACTTAGCAAGGGCGTAGTAAATATAAAAGATTTGCACCAGCAGAGGTATGCCTCGGATCACTTCAACATACGTAGAGGCGACGAGGTTGATGATGCGGCAGCGTGACAGTCTGCCAAGCCCTGTGAGCAGCCCCAGGGGTACGGCGCATAAAATGGAGAGCACCGTCACTTCAAATGTTATGAGGAGTCCGCCCGGAACGAACCGCAGAATATCCAGATAGGGCTCCGGCCAGAAAACACAGAGCACGGCCAACGCTGTCACCGCGCCCACCAGCGAGAGCGACCATGCATTGACAAATCCTCCGGTATGAGGATCCGGGAGCGTTAGCCCGCCCGCTGGTACTTCTATCTTTCCATCCGGTGCCAGTGCTCCCGGCAGGGACTCGTCTTTTTCTTCCTGCATGATATGTTTTGCTCCGCACGCATTGGTAAATAACCAGAATACTCCTGCCCCAGAGCAGCATCAAAAAAAGCCCGCCTGCTTCAGGAGAAACCTAAAAAAAGCAGCGGCCCGGGACGCCTGTCCCGGGCGGTCTAGTTCACGCATTACTGTCTGCAGCGCCTTTCTTAGTCGCCCATCCATTTGCGGATGAGTTCTGCTTCTATGCCTTTGGACCGAACGGCATCTATGCCCTTGTTCAGGCGGTCAACCAGATCCTGACGCCCTTTGCGCACTACAAAGCCAAACGATTCAGAGGCCGCCGTACGGAAGCCAATGGATAGGCTGTTGGAAAAACCTTCTTTTCTATTAGCATAATACAGCGCTACAGGAGAATCGCACACGACTGCGTCGATGCGTCCGTTGATCAAATCCTGCATGGCAAGCCCGACGTCGTCATATTCACGCAGATTCATTGAAACTCCGCTCTTCTGTGCAACAAAAATACCGGTCGTTCCAATCTGACCACCTACGGTCCTGCCTTTAAGATCTTCAAAACCTTTGGCAGAATCTCCCTTTTTAAGCACCACTATCTGCTGCACGTCATAGTATGGCTTAGTAAACAAAAACGCCTTTTCACGCTCAGGCGTAATA
>JAGAZG010000016.1 GCA_017940105.1 Mailhella sp.
ACAGGCACGCGCTTCCATACAGGCCGCCCTCACCACATCCGGCTGGGTTGCCGGGCGCGACCTCAAGGATCAGCCCTCGTCCTTCGCGGAACAATTCGGCTACGCGCAGTCCTACTTCGGAAAAGCTCTTTCCAGCCTCACCGACACATATTCCCATATCTACGGGGCGGAGGACGGGGAAGTGGATTTCGCGGACGCCATCATGCAGCGCCGCATACTGGTCGTATTGCTGCCGTCGCTGGAAAAGGCTCCAGCTGAACTGGCAAGCCTGGGCAAGATCAGTTTGAGCGCAATCCGCAACGCCTGCGCTGTCGGCCTTGGCGCAAACATTGAGGGCGATGCCGCTGACGTGCTGGAAGCCTTGCCTACTGAAGCCGTGGGCATCGGCCCCTATCTCTGCATCGTGGATGAATATGCCGCCATTGTAACGCCGGGATTTGAGGTCGTTCTGACACAAGGGCGCGGACTCGGCATCGCCGCTATTGTAGCCTCGCAGGATTATGCAGGCATTCTTGAGGCTGACAAAAAAGGCGCACAGCAGATGGTCGCAAACACATCTATCAAAATATTCATGAAGCTGCAGGATGCGGAAAAGACCTGGGAACTGATACGCGGACAGGCCGGGCAAAGTACAGTGATACGCAGTTCTGGATTCAGCATCAAGGATGATGGCGGCATAGGCTATGCTGACACGCTTTCCACCACCATTGAAAAAGAAGACCGTGTTGAACTGCGGGATTTACAAGAACAGATAGAAGGAGAGGCGCATTTTATCTTCTCCGGCCAAGTTGTGCGCGGTGACATGTTTTACGCCAATCCCCCGCTCAAGGGGGCGCAACTGCGTGTGCCCCAGCTGCTGCAACTGACCAAGGGCAAAGAGGTGTGCAATGCTGCGTAACCGGACACCGCTTCGTCTAACTGAAAATGGTCTCCAGCTTGGCGAGGACTTCTTCCATGATGACGGGAGGCACAGTTTCCAGACGTCTGCCGGAGCGCGCCCGCAAATCAAGGGCGCGGGGCTGGTCACAGCGCACCACGCCTGTGGTGCGTGTGCCGCATCCGCTGAGGGATACGGCGAAACCTGCGGTGCGGGCAAAGTTGCCGCCGCTGGTAATCGGCAAGACCACGGGAACTTGAGTCACCTTGTTGAACGCATCAGGGGAAACAATCAGAACCGGACGTGTTCCCTGCTGTTCGTGCCCCTCGGTCGGGTCAAGGTCAACCAGATATATGTCGCCGCGCCGAATCAAAGCAGCTCCTTACCCACAGCCGTTGCAGCCGTCCACGCTCCGTCCTCGTCGGAAACGGGTGCGGAAGCGTCGCATTGGGCCAGCAGTTCTTGCAGGCTGTACTTCTTCCTGGCACGCGGCTCAATGACCAAACGCCCGGATTCCACGGCCATGCTGACCGCTGAACCTGATTCCATTTGCAGCATTTCCAGAACCGCCGGCGGAACGGCCAACATCACAGAGCCGCCGACCCTTCTCAACGTGCTCGTATACATGGCGATCTCCCCAAAATTATATTTTTATATAACTCGAAATACCCCAAATGGCAAGCCCGTCCCACCTTCCCACATGTCCTTCGACCAAGGGAAGTTTGAAAAGATGTTGGCATCGCAGACGGATTTTGTCCCGACTGATAATGATATTTTGGGCAGAAAAAGCATTTGGAAATCATATCAAAGTAGCCGTGAACCACTCAGGCTCACGGCTACGTTCCAAAATCCTTTCACTGCTCCTTGTCCAGCTATACCTTGGGGACATCGACGGGCATTGATGAAGTCATTCTACACAAAATATGTAGCGCATCAAACGACATTTCAGCATCCAAAGATAAAAATAATAAACAGTCACAATCATCAAAGGAATAATTTATACGACACAGAAAACACTTTGCCCAGTCGTTCCGACATCGCCTTGGAAATACTACGCTTGCCGCTTTCCATTTCAGAAATGCAATTTTGTGTTGTCCCTAACTTCTCGGCAAGCTCCTGCTGCGTCCATTCATTCTTACCTCTGAAACCTCTCAAAACCATCGCAGGATTTGCTTCCGGGAAAACCTCTGCAATACTCAACAGTTCCTCGCCATCATCATTCAATTGCCGAACCTTCAATCCGGCAAGCGGCAACATGCCACGGATAGCGTCCAGAACAGCCTTCGCCTTCCCGGATGGAATGGCAAGGTTGATTACAGTTCGCTCCGCATTTGTGGATGCAATTCGCAGTTCAGCGTTCATATCTAAATACCTATTTGAATTTCTTGTAGTTTACGCTTTCATGCGGCCCTATATGCCGGATTTCTATTATCTGTATTTCCCTGTCGATGACTTTCCAAACAACAACATACCGGGGCCGATTGCTGTTCAAATGGCAATGGTGAACATCATCCGCACCAACTATAAGCCCATAATTGCGCCAACCCGTTTGCTCAGGGCCATTGAAGGCTATGTCCAGCACCAAAGCGAGGAACCTGTCCTGTATCTCCGGTGGAAGTTTGCGTTTTTGCCGTGCGGCCTTTGCGGTGATACCGACCTTCCACGGTGTGTCATTTTGCAGGATGTCCATGCCATAAAAATGCCTTTTTTTGGTATAATGTCAAGATGATTATTTCAATACTGGAATAACAGAGAGAGGGATACCATGCATAACTATTTATGTTTACTGCTTTTCACATATTTTATGGATCTTATGGCTCCAAGCGTTGCCATAGCGAGCATGCCGGAACGTGCCGTCGTTGAGCGGGATGCCGCCGCTGGTGTCGCCAAGGATATTGCCGTGCCGTTTTCCCCTGCTGAACACCTCAAGGGACGCACATGCGCCGACGGCCGGGATGCTGCGACGTTTAGGGGTGAAATCCTGGAATTTTGGGGCAGCATGGAATGCCGGTACTGCGGCATCCGCGAAGTCATCAAGGCGCAACAGGCACACCCGGAATGGTGCATCGTCGTCCGCCACCGGCCCGCCAATACCTATGGGGAAAGCATGAAAAAGGCGCTTGCCTATGAGGCGCTGCGCCATTTCTCGCAAACGGCGGCCAACAACTTCTGGGACGCCGTTGTGCCGACATCTGATTTGCTGCCTCCGCCTTACGCAGCATCCCTGCTCAGGATGAGCGCCGAAGCAGCTGTCCCGCCTGACGCCCTGGCAGAAATACTGGAGGGCGAGGCTGCTCAGACTGTCCAGAAGGATATGGAGCAGGGGCAGGACATCCCCTCCACGCCGACCTTTGTGCTGGGCGGCATCCGCTTTCCGTCCTGCGACTTTTCCGCAGACCAAATTGCGCCGGCTTTGGAACTTGCGAAAAAGGCCCGCTCCGGCGATGCCGCCGCGCAGCGTGAAATCATTCAGGTCATCACACGAGGACGCATGAACGAGGCCATGCTGTAGCCCTCAATAGTGCCCCCTTTCTATGGATATAAAAATATTTTTCTTGCAAATATATTTTTATATCTTTATATCTCAACCAAGGAGGAATTATCATGTCAGGTTTCATGACTTCAACCACTGCCATGC
>JAGAZG010000167.1 GCA_017940105.1 Mailhella sp.
CTTTTCAAATACTATGAGTTCATACTTCTTTCTGCCTCTGACCTGGCAGCCTTATGCGGCTTTTCCATCAATTTGGGCGGTGCGCTGGAATACGCTGATTTTTTTGTCTACCTGACCGGCCTGTCTTTCTTTTCGTTTCAGGCCATCGCCTATCTTGCCGACTGTTATTCCGGCAAGACAGAAAAAGCATTTTCCCTTGTTGAAACAGCAAGCTACCTTTCGTTTTTTCCCACGGTCTGCGCTGGCCCCATCATGCGCCCGTCCGAATTTATCGGCCAGACACAGGCGCTGCACGCAGATGAAACATGCTTTTCAGAAGGCATATGCCTCATTTTAAGCGGCCTCCTGAAAAAAGTTGTCATTGCCAGTTATCTTTCTGAACATGTTGTCAATGATGTTTTCTCTACGCCGGACGCCTGTTCATCCCTTACTGTCATCGTGGGCATATATGGCTACGCCGCCCAGATTTTCTGCGACTTTTCGGGTTACAGCGATTTAGCCATGGGCATAGGCAGATTCTTTGGATTTCGCCTGCCGCAAAATTTTGATGGTCCCTATCTTTCCCTGTCCATCAGGGATTTCTGGCGAAGGTGGCACATCACCCTTTCGCTTTGGCTGAGGGATTACCTGTACATCCCCCTCGGAGGCAGCCGCAGGGGAAATACCTACGTTAATTTGCTGCTGACCATGGTTATAGGCGGGCTATGGCACGGAAGCGCGTGGACCTTTGTTATCTGGGGGACGCTGCATGGACTTGGCCTTGTCCTGCACAGGCTGCTGTCGCGCCTGTTTAAAACTTTTTCCGGATCGCTGATCTGGAAAGCCTTTTCGTGGCTGCTGACTTTTCATTTCGTTGCTGCGCTGTGGGTCTTTTTCAGGGCCGATGACCTTGCGATCGCCAAAAGCGTATTCAAGCAGGCAGCTGCTTTCAGCACCGCAGGCATAGGCTGCTCCCTGCTAGCCGTAGCTGCCATACTCGCCTGCTTCATCATACAATTGCTTGGCCGCAAGGCCGGAACATGCTTCACCTGCTTTTTTATGCGCCTGCCATGGCTGCTTCAAGGTCTTCTTGCAGGGCTGCTGGCAACTGGAATCATGGCTCTTGGACCGGAAGGCACGCTGCCTTTCATTTACTTTGGTTTTTGATATGACAGCAAAAAACACCATAAGCATTGTCGCACGGTTGCTGATAGCGCTTGGAACGTATTCGCTTTTTGACGCCGAATCGCTCGCCGAGGGCTGGAAGCAGAAAGGCGTGCCCGATCAAATTGCCGACACGCTGGTCTGCCTTGGCCGCGAAAGCGGGTTAACCACGCTTCATGCCCGCATAAGCGGCGCCAGAGCAGAATGCCGCGACGTGCTCATTGCCTCGTCTGACAGCGCTGCTCCTGCAGAAACTCCTTTGCCTGCTAACGAAGCCATCGCTCGCGCTGATTCTGACGATATCGGAGAACCTGCAGCGCAAGACATGCCGGAGGTTGGCACGTCAGCTGCCCATATGCCAGAGACAAACACTCCGCCAGGCGGGCATGTAGACCAAACTGCCCCTGCCGCAAAAACAGAAGCACCTGAGCATATTGACCAGCCGGATGCCGTTGCAGGGCAAAAGACATCTCATGATTCGCCCGGCGACGTTAATGCCGAAGCAGGCGATGCTGACGATCACGCGGCAAAGGCTCTTAAAGAACTGGCCGAGCTGTCTGCCGCTGCAAGGAACGAAGCAGAAAACAAGTCTGCCGAACCAGACAACTCCATGCAAGACAGTCAGACCGGCACTGGCGAAGCAGGCAATGGCATGGCTTCAGGCCAGGAGCAGAAAAAAGATCCTGGCACCGTCATGCATGCCCAGGCCGATAAAAACTCCGGCTTCAGCGGCGAAGCCTTGTTCGCCCCGTTTTATGCCGTCAGGGAAAGCGCCTTGCAGGAGTATCAGCACCGGACCGTTGACAAGAAAATGTTTGAAGATCCCCTTAAGGGGACATACACCGTGCTCCTGGCCGGCGATTCTTTTATGGAAGAAACGACACTGGCTGTCGGGCGCAATGCCTATTACAAAAAATCCGGCGTTACGTTTCACTCCATTGCCAGGTACTCAACGGGGCTTACGTCCATAAAGGACTGGAACTGGAGCGAAAAGCTGGAAGCAGGCATTGAAAAATTCAAGCCTGACATCGTTCTGATACTGTTGGGAGCCAATGACCTGACCGGTATTGTGGAAGGCAAGAAAGTCTATGCTTACAAGTCTGAAAGCTGGAGGGAAAAATACCTGGAACGCGCAGAAGGACTGATTGGCATAGCGCTTAAGCACAACGTCCTGCCCATCTGGATCGGGCTGCCCGTCATGGTTCATGAGCCTTTCCTTACAGGCATACCCATTATTTCAGCCATGCAGCATCAGGCGTGCCTCAACAAGAACACCATTTACGTTGACACGCTGAAAACACTTGCAGACGAAAATGGCAATTTTTTATTTTATAAAAAAGATGAAAACGGCAAGAACCTCCGTTTAAGAAAAAAGGACAAATGCCACATTGCCGCAGACGGCATGCTTCTTGTCCTGGACGAAGTCATGCCCTATGTCCGCCGCTATGTGGAATACAGGGAGCAGTTGATACGTGAAAATAATGCTCACGCTGCAAAGGAGAACTGAAATCTTGAAAAAGCTTGCCGTTCTCCTTATTGTCATAGCCGTCATTGCCGGCGCCTGCATGAAAAAGCCGCGCACGCCCGTTGTTGACGCCACCTGCTTTCTGTTTGCCGGAGACTCCATCATGGCCGGCATGGGTCCGGCCATAGCCGGCGAGCTCGGCCGCAATTCCGGTTTTTCTTTCGTGCAGAAGGGCAAGGTTTCTTCAGGGCTCTGCCGCCCGGATTTTTACAACTGGCCTGTGCAGCTGCAAAAGTTTACCGAAGCGTTCCACCCGGCATGCATTTTTTTCTGCATAGGAACGAACGACACGCAGCCCATGCGCATAAATGGCAGGATTCTTGAATTCAAGTCAAAAGAATGGCAAAATGAATACCGCAGGCGCGTTGAAGAAATCATAAACATCGCACGCCGCTCCGGTGCAGACATCATCTTTGTTTCGCCTCCGATCATGGGCAGAAAGGGCCTCGGGCCAAATGTAGATTATATCAATGGCATCATCAAAAACACATGCATCCGAAACCACGTTTTTTACATTGACTTATGGCATTATCTTGCAGACGAACACGGGCAATACCAGCGTTATGACTACGACGGCACGCCCCTGCGGGCAAAGGACGGCGTTCATGTAACGCCCCACGGCAACCGCAAACTGGCCAGGGCCGTCCTGCAAACTGCAAAAAAATATTCGCTGTTACCATCAACACATTGAGGATGTACATGAAACATTACCTATGCATTCTGTGCCTGATTATGGCCGCCGTTATCCTCACTCCGCAGGAAAGCGCGGCACACCAGGAAAAAAAACAGAATTACATCTATCTAGAAGGTGAAAGCAAAACTGTCTTTCATAAGCATGACAAGCTTACAGGAACCGCTGCCTGGTATGGAGAACGCCTTCACGGAAACAAAACTTCCAGCGGTGAGCGCTTTGACTGCTACAAGCTGACCGCGGCCCATCGTTCACTGCCCTTCGGCACTGTACTCAAGGTCACAAACCTTAGGAACAAGCGCAATGTTCTTGTGCGCATTACCGACAGAGGACCGCTTTCCACGCGCTTTATCATTGACCTTTCAAAAGGCGCTGCAAGGGAGCTCAATATGATTCGGGCAGGCATCGCCCCCGTCACCCTAGAAATTGTGCAGCTGCCTGACTGGTATGCAAAAAAGTACAAGAAAAGCAAATGACCCGGAATGATGCAAATGCCATTTTGCATGATTGAAGGCCGGCTTTCATAATCAGCATTGCAGCAATCAGCTGCCGGGAGAAAAAATGAGCGACTGCAACCATCAATGCGGGTCTTGCGGCGAGAGCTGTTCCGACAGGTCAGAGCCCCAGGATCTTAAAGTAAAGCTTCATCAATTTTCACAGGTTAAAAAGGTCATAGGCATTGTCAGCGGCAAGGGCGGCGTGGGAAAATCGCTTGTCACGGCCCTGCTGGCCTGCGCCGTGCAGGCGGGCGGCAAGCATGCCGCCATCCTCGACGCTGACATCACCGGCCCTTCCATTCCAAAGCTTTTTGGCCTGACAAGCCGCATGTCAGGCACGCAGCTGGGGCTTAATCCCGTCAAGACCGCCACGGGCGTCGACGTCGCTTCCATGAACCTGCTGCTGGACAACGCGACCGATCCCGTGGTCTGGAGAGGCCCTGTCATAGCCAATGTCGTAACGCAGTTCTGGTCCGAAGTCGTCTGGCAAAACGTTGAATACATGTTTGTTGACATGCCGCCAGGAACCGGCGACGTTCCCCTTACCGTCTACCAGTCGCTGCCCATCGACGGCATCGTCATCGTAACATCTCCGCAGGAGCTTGTTTCGATGATTGTTGAAAAGGCCCTGAACATGGCCAGGCTGGACGGACTCAGCATTCCTGTTCTTGGCCTTGTGGAAAACATGTCCTATTTCATCTGCCCTGACTGCGGCAAAAGGCACAGCATATTCGGCGAAAGCCATCTGGACGAAATCGCCCGGCAGCATGGCATTGCAGCCGCCGCGCGCATCCCCATTGACCCTGCTGTTGCCAGGGCTTGCGACAACGGCGCGATCGAAACGCTGCACGCCGACTGGCTTCAACCTGTGCTGAAAAAAATTTTATCGCTGTAGCTGCCTGAAAGACAAAGGCTTACTGCTTTGCCATCGATAGTTTTATTGACAATTCATGCTATTAAAGCATATCGTTAAAATGTTTTTCGCATATTTTTTCTGCGAATTTTCTTTAACCTAAAGCCGTTGAGGTGTTTGCCAGTGAAAAGACCCCTTGCTGCCCTTTTGACTGTCGCCATGCTTTTGGCCGGAGCAGTCGCCGCCGATGCAAAAGTCACCCTTAAAGTTGCAAACTCAGGTCCGGATACTCCTGAAAACCGTACAGTTTGCGCTGCCGACGTGTATACGGATTATGTAAAAAAAGCCACGAACGGCGAAGTTGAGCTGGTTTTCTATCATGCCAGCAAGCTGGGCGGCGAAGCCGAAGCTCTTGAAGGCATCCAGATGGGCACGATCGACATGGGCACGCTGACCAGCGGACCTGCTGCCAACTTCTTTCCGCAGACCATGGCCTTTGACATTCCCTACCTTATCAGCAGCAATGCCGCCGGCTGGGAATTTTACAAATCTGACTTTGTCAAAAAGCTGTCTGACGAATTCCTCAAGAAAACAGGCGTGCGCATTCTTGGCATTGCTGAACATGGATACCGCCACTTTACCGCAAAAGGCGCTGAACTTCGCACTCCTGCCGACATGAAAGGACTGAAGATCCGCGTCATGGAAAACCCTGCTCACATGGCCATGACCCGCGGCCTTGGCGCTTCTCCCACGCCTATTTCGTACAGCGAACTTTACATGGCCCTTCAACAGGGCGTTGTTGACGGCATGGAATGCCCCATAGCCAACATCCATGACCACAAGTTCTTTGAAGTCCAGGACAGCATGGTTCTTGACGGACATCTGTACGGACCTCTTGTCATTTTCATTAACGAGGGCAAGTTCCAGAGCCTTTCCAAAGAGCAGCAGGAGGCCCTCTACAAAGGCGCCGAAGCCTTTTGCGTTGTTCATGCCGGCATTACCGCTGCAGGCGATGCGGCTTCACTTAAAGAAATGGCAGCCAAAGGCATGAAGATCCATGCCGTCACCCCCGAAGAGCAAAAGATGTTCCGCGATGCCGCGCAGCCAGCCGCCCTGGAAATCATCTCCAAGCGCATTGGCAAGGAATGGGTGGACGGAGCCATCAAGGCCGCAGACGAAGCAGCCAAGAAAGTCGCCGGCAAAGAGCAGCTGCTTCTTGACGAATGCGTGAAGCAGGCTCAGGAAATGGTCAAGGCGGCCAGAGGCCAATAAGGTCATTTGCATACAGGAAAGGAAGTCCCTGTACCATGGGACTTCCTTATTTTTAACAGCAATTCTGCATGGTCTTTTGACGGTGGCATCGTCCCCGACTTTTTCCTGTGCAGAGCCTTGACAAAGTATGGGCAACCCCATGCTTTTTCCTGTTTTTCAGAGGTAAAATTAATGAAAAATGTCATGACGTTGATTTCCCTGCGCATCAACCAGCTCACCAACATTCTCATGAAACTGAGCCTTTGGGCAGGGATAGCCCTTTGCCTTTTAATGACGGTTTCAACCTTAGGCCAGGTCTTCTGCCGCTTCACCAATCTTTTTACTTTTGAAACAAGCGAAGAAATCGCCCGCTTCAGCATGTGCTGGATGGCCATGCTGGGCAGCGCGGTCGCCCTCAGGCAAGGCAGGCACCTTGGCGTGCGCGTCATTGTCGACCGGCTGCCGGACGGTTTATACGACAAATATCTTGCTCCTGTCATACAGCTTGTCATGCTTGCCTTCTTTGTCATGGTCATGGTGAAAGGCTGGTCCTTTGCCATGCGCGGCGCGGCACAGCATTCGCCCGCGATGGACCTGCCCATGATCTACCCCTATCTTGCCCTCCCCGTCGGAGGCGCACTTATGGCGCTGAACGTCATATCCGACATGCTGCAGGATCGTTTTCCGACCAACGCAGGCTCCGATGCCCAGATAGCTTCCACTGTCATGGAAAACCTTGCCGAAGTCGCCGCCGACTGTGAAAAGGAAGCGGAAATATTTGATCCTCTGAACGCTTCACGCAAAGACTAGGGTGCAACCATGCTGGCGATCATCTTTTCTGTTTTTCTCATTACGCTGTTTCTTGGCTTTCCTGTCGCCATCTGCCTTGCCCTTACGGCCTGCGCCGGCCTGCTTTTTCACGACGTGTCCATGCTGGTCGTCGTGCAGAGGATGTTTCAGGGATTTAATTCATTTTCACTGCTGGCCGTGCCCTTTTTTGTGCTTGCCGGCGACCTTATGAACAAATGCGGCATCACGCAGAGACTCATTGACTTTTCGTACATGCTTGTCGGGCGCATCCCCGGCGGCCTTGCGCATGCTAACATTGCCGCATCCATGTTTTTGGGCGGCATCAGCGGGTCGGCAGTAGCCGACACGGCCGCCATAGGTTCCATCATGGTGCCAGGCATGGTGAAAAACGGCTACGATGCCGGATTCAGCGCGGCAGTTACCGCAGCTTCTTCCACCATGGGCCCCATCATTCCTCCCTCCATCCTCA
>JAGAZG010000168.1 GCA_017940105.1 Mailhella sp.
GCATACGCTTCCTTGTCCTTGAAATTGCGATCTATGAAATTATCCCTGCCACCGATTCTTGTATGCTCCTCGACAGCCCGCTTTATGAGAGGTTCGCTCTGCCTCTCGAAAATAAGCTCCTTGGCAAGCTCCGTATCAAGGGTTGTCTCAGGATAAATCCTCCTTGCCTCATCCTGCTCCTGGTCGAAACCAGCAAGGAATCCCTGCACAATGCTCTGGGTTTTCTGGTACTTCTCCTCCGTGTCTTTCATCAGCTCGGAGAAATGCTCCGTGCCATACATCACGCAGGGGATGTACTGGGACTTGTTCCTCCAGCCCTCTGCTGCCACCGGGGAAGCTTCCTGCACCGCCTTGCTGCAACCGGGCAGGATTTCCGTTTTCATGTAATCGTCCAGCTGCTTCCTGCCCTTGTCATTGTTGGGAAGGTCCTGCTGTACCGCATAACGGATCTCCATGCAGAGCGTTGCCAGTATCTTCTCATCATCCTGGGGCGTAAGGAATGCTGTCCCTGTCTGCTCCATGTACTCCTTGGCATACTGCTTGTACATGTCCCCATAAGTCTCGACACGGGACTTCAGGGGGATATCGCTGATAGCCTTGTACCTGCTGGAAATCTCCTTGCAGGAAGACAAGGCTTGCTTCAGCTCCTCCTCATCCGTGAAGCCCAGAGCCTTGCTCTGTGAGGCGGCCTCCTCCACCGCTGCCAAAGAAAACCCATCCACTACCATCATCCTGGCAAGGATATTCCCCTTCTGGCTGGAAGTCAGGGGCTTGCCATCAAGATTCTTGAGCCTCAGCTTGTCCGTTGACAGATGCTTCTCCAGCTCATCATAAGCCTTGGGAATATCATCCCTGGACTCATTCTTCAGCTGCTCATTGACCTTGCCCAGAACCTTGTCAGCATAAAGGTTGGCTGCCTTTGCATCAGTGCTGCCGGTTCGCTTCATGAAAAGCTTCTTGAGTTCCTTCAGCACCTCCTTCAGCGGATAGCCCTCCTTCAGCATCCTGGCTGCCGTGAAGATATCTCTGGCAAAATCAAGGTTCATGCCAGTCCCGGCCTCCATGACCTTCAGGGCTGCTTCCTTCAGAACTTCCTGAAACCTGTCCTCCATTGCAATTTCCTTAATCATAAGCTAAGAGGCTCCTTCCATTTTTTGGGGTCAATCCTGTTATCCTGCAAGAACTTCTCCCTCTCGTCTTCCCCCATGGTCGCAAGGAAAGCATTCAGGAGCTTGTTCAATCTGTTGTGATAGATGAGGACCTGCCTCTCATACCTGTTGATGCGCCAGAACAGCAGCACAACCACAAACGCAAGACATCCAATCAATCCCATTGCACCTGACATAATCAAGCTCCTTCCCTCTCACCCGGCATAGCAAGCTTCTTGTAAGCCAGCCAATGCTTGTTGAACTCAGACTGCGGATACTCTCTCAGCAACCGCTTTGACAGTTTGCCGGATTTGCCCATACGCCCAGACCCGCAATCTAACC
Source organism: Mailhella sp. (assembly GCA_017940105.1). Classification (GTDB taxonomy): domain Bacteria; phylum Desulfobacterota; class Desulfovibrionia; order Desulfovibrionales; family Desulfovibrionaceae; genus Mailhella. The sequence goes on from JAGAZG010000168.1 coordinate 1,491, forward strand.
TTTTACCCTCTGTCGAGCTGTTGTGCTGGAAGGGCCTTACCCTTCGTGCCGGAATGACTTCGCACCGGCTGGCGCGTCCTTTTCTCCAAGTGTTACCCTGCCCCGCAGATGCTTCCTGAAAAGTACCGAAAAGCTACTAGGAAATTTCCGCCAGTCTTCCTTTCAAGAGGCGGCAGAATCAAGCTATTGCAGAAGTGCCACGCATAAGCTGTCATCATCAGCAGGGAAGCGCTACCATCCCTGGACAGGGCCAGCGCCCTGTTTCGATTTTATGCTGGCTCATAGTAATATCTGCTTCTGGGATTATCGGAATCCCAGATTTCGGTGCGGTAAAACTTAACCTGTACCAAGAGCTTCAAGCCATGCTTTTCGATTTCCACCATTTCGTACACAGGCTCTGTAATTTCTTCCCACGCATGACCATCCTCGAAGCATACCGTCTTGCGAATGGTTTCGTCCTCCACGCCGCCGCTTTCGCGACCGCCACGAGTGCCATAATGCTTGTTGAAAAAGGCCGTCTTCTGGTCAAGATATTCACGCATCGTCAGGGTCGTCATTTCCGTCGCCTCCTTTGCTATCAGAACATTGCACGGTAGCTGTTCAGGCTGTTCTCGTACTCCTCGCTGCCGTACTCGTAAGATTCGAGCCTGTCAGCCGCTACTTGCAGATTCACTTCGTACAATGCGTTTTCCCGTTCAATCTGCTCTGCGTTCTGTCTCATTGCTTCGATTGCTGCCATCATTTCCATCAACTCGTGGTCTTTCATCTCAATCGCGCTCCTCTCGTCTGGCTTGTTGTATGATTTATCTTGACTTCATCTTAACACGCTATCTGTATATTGCAATAGTTTTTCCGAATTATTTTCAAGAAATTTTACTAGAAGTCTTACGACCTGCCATCGTCAGAGCCGGTAGGTCAGTTCCGGCTGACCAGCCTTTCGGCTGGTTTCGGCTCATTCTGCTATCGCGAAGGAAACTGTCACAGCCTGATTGGCCAGCAGGAACATCACGTTCGATACGGTCTGCTCATCGCTATGCTTTACGATGTCGGTTGCCACACGGTAGATGTTTTCCTTCGTCGGCTCCATGAGATTTACTTCATCCAGCAGCCGGGTGTAGTCCTCGTTGCATCCGCAGGTGTAGAGGTCATTGTTTACGCATACGTTTCTGACGCTCATGGAATTCCACTTGCGAACCTCAGTAATCATCGGGCTAGTCATGTCAATCGCGCTCCTCTCGTCTGGCTTGTTGTATGATTTATCTTGACTTCATCTTAACACGCTATCTGTATATTGCAATAGTTTTTCCGAATTATTTTCAAAAAATTTCACTAGGAGTGCTGGCAAGAGGTAAATGTCCACGGGCTGAAATTTTGAGAGCCTGTGGGGGCTACTGGTGCGCGTCTGGTTGTTTTTATGACTGTGGCCTAAAGGAGATTATTCAAAAATTATTTACACGCCGTAGAAGCGATATTCTCTGAGCCTTTGTGGTTATTATCATTGCGTGCTTCGGAAAAAACTGCGCTATCATCAGCGTTCACCGGGAAAGCACACAGCTAAACTTTGCATACCGTTTCTTTCCCGCATAACAGGCACTTTTCTATCCTGTTCAGACCGAGCGATGCTTTCAAAGCCACATCAATGGCTTTCATCTCAGCCTCACTGCATTTTCCACAAAACCGTCCCAAACGTCTGCAATCCACAGTATGAATCTGCTCACATATCGCTGTGCTTGGCAGCCCCGTTGCATAAATTGGAACGTGCGTGATCATCTCACGTTTCGGCTGCGTCGTAAGATACACCATCACTACCGTGCTGTTATGCCGGTTCAAATCGCCAGATACAATAATGCCCGGTCTACCAGACCATTGCTCTGAACCAAACGTCTTAAACTTTTCCACGAAATAAATCTCGCCTCTCGAATAACTCATCATTTCACCCCCTGTGCCCACCGCAAAAACGGTGGGATTTTTCTTTTCATTTTTCGGTTGAGCCTGAGCAGAACTTGCGGCAAGGATAGGAACAGTTCCTCGCTGGCTGCTTTCGCACTTTTGAAACTGTCTATGACCTTGCCACTTTCATCAATCTGCTCAACAGGTCTTGCTCGTGTTCCGCTTTTACCAATATCTCGGTACACATCACGCATGGTGCGTATTTCCAAATTGTTCACCCAGTTATCCAGCTTGTCGCCATTCTTGTGAAAATAGCATTCGCCTTTTTTGAGCGGACGCAGGAATGTTCTACCTACGAGCGTTTGTACCCGATACTGCCGAGCTTTTCCACCAACACTCAGCGTGACAACTTTATAACCATCGGCAACCCTTTGCTTCATCGACTTTTCCTTGCCTACACGCTTTATGTCGCCAAGCCTGTTGACCTCATACGTCCCCTCGAAGCCTTTCAATGGGACATACTCATACACGGAAATCATCAGCTTTTCCTGCTATAACGACAGCTATCAGACCGCGTATCATAATCGCAGCCTTTGCTGTTTTCCGCATGACGGCATTCATCGCAAAGCATAAGACGATTGCCGCATACCGGACAAAACGCTTTGAAGCCATCGGTATCAGTATTCCACCGCATTTCAATCTCACTCTGGCAATGCGGGCAGCATTCTGTTACCGTATACGTTCTGCCGTTACCAATTTCAGCTTTTTTCGTCAGCCACCGCCACCAGCATGAATCGCAAGCGCCGGTTGTGCATTTATCAGAATCACGGTCAGGCGGACATTCACAACGCTCCACGAAAAATTCTGCGAGTTCGCGATTATCCATCCGGCGAATCGTATCGGCATTTATCATGCCTATCGGCTCTGCCGTAACATCCGTGATTTCCTCATCGAAATAATCGACTGCTTTGCCGGATGCAATCGTCTTCGCTTCCTCATCAGACTTTGCTTCGACTTCCACTTGCCCATAACTCAATTTGCTGAAACGCACCATGTACCTCATGCCCGTCACACTTCCTTTTCTTTCTTGCATTTGCGACAAACATACCGTTCAATGCACTGCTCGTCACCGTGGCCTGTACCACCAACCATTTTCTGACCAACTTTCACCCAATCGTGCTGTTCGCAAGGGCAAAGAATTTCTTCAAGCTCGTGGATGCGATTTGCAAGCCGAATTTCTTTTTGCCAAGCACCGACGCCGAAATGGATTTTCAAGCTGCTGAACAAAACCAGCAGCAAAATAAATGTCATCCACGGATGCTCCAAGCACCACTCCGTCATACCATTCCCTCCTTACCACGTCCGGCGAAGTCCTGCGGCGGGCGTTGGCGCAATACCAATACTGCCCATCTCGGAGCAGTCCGGCATATTATGGTTATACACCCAGGCCAACGTCTGCTTGTCTTTAATGTCACGTCTGTCCAAATCCCATTCTTCCGGATAGTCACTTACGAACAGGAACGAATCCATCTGCCCGATGTCCGTATAACTGCGAATCGCGGTATAAACGAGAGCGTTATTCTCCTGCTCGAATTCAGCCACACGCTTCTTATCTTCATCACTCAACCAAAAATGTGCACCAAATGGCGGCTCGCTGATATTCACCAAACCATCCTGCTCAAATTGCCTGATTACTTCCGGGAACAGCTTCAGCATTTTCATCCGCTTGATGGCTTCGGCCTTCTTTTCTTCCATGCTGACTTTCATTTTGCATCCTCCTTCAATTCATCCAATTTGCCCGACAAAACCAGCAGGGTCGCCTCAGCAATAATCGTGAACTTCACACGCTCCAAATTCTCGGCAACGCTCAGGTCACGTTCGCAATACTTTTTGTCGGAACCGGGGCGTTTCTGCCCTGCTGTCTTCTGCGTCACCATCCTGCAAAGGTCTGCCACTGCCAACTTCAACGCCGTAATGTTCGGCTTGACAGCAGAGCCGGGTTGCAGGAATGCCCATGTCGTCAATTCCGTAAACCCCTTCATGCCAGGTTCCTGCTCCATCGCAATCATTTCGGCAGACCTCCTTTCGGCAATCTTCTCGGCTCATACTTCTTTGCCTCATGACCGATTTTCTGGTACAGGCGAGCCATCGCCAACATCGGCGTGTCCTCACAAACCTCAAACTTCCAGCCATCTTTCCAAATGCCGTACTTGGCATTCGGCTCGCCGTGATAATAAATGCTCTGCTTCATGCCGCCCTCCTACACCAAATACACGCACATGAAATCGTCGAAACTATCGCTATCATGCCAACAGGCTTTATCCGGCATAATCTCGGCTTTCTTGACGATGTTCCACAACTCTGCCAAATCCATATCGTAATCCAGCGTATCGACATCAAGGTTGTGATGAAAGCAGTACGCAGTCCACAGGCATTGGAGCTGATCGCAGCAGGTCTTTGCCTCAAAATCGCATTCACGAATAAACGACTTGATGTACTCCAACTCTGCAATCTTCTCGCCCTGCCGATTGTTCCACAGCTTCACAGCCTCTTTCTCGTCCCCATAGAACCGCATCTGCCCGCCGCAATACGGACAAGCTACCAGCCCGACATTATCCTCTGTCAACTTCACCATCGGTTTCACGCCACAAAACGGACACCGCTTCAAACTAACCTGTTCACCCATCAATCTTTCCTCCCATCTTGTAACGCTTGTGCCTCTTATCTCCCGTGCCTTTCTTGTACTCAGCAATCCAGACCGTCTTGCCGGAACGATACTTGCGATAATGCCCACGCACCGTAAAGACCCCTCTCGGACTGGTATGGTGGCCGCCCTGGGCGCCTCTGGTTGCTGCCTTTCGCTGCCGCAGGATGTAGGTTGTCTGCTTCTTGGTTGGACTGCCTCCACGGGGCTTGTGGCGCGTCTTCATGGCAAACGGCTCGTCCTGCTTGACCAACTCCGGCTTTTCGTAAACCATGAACGCCATCAACGTGAAGTAGCCTGACAAGATAGATGCTCGGTCATCCCTCGACAAAATCGTCGTGCATTTACGCAACAGCAGATGCTGGGCCTCAAAGTCAATCTCAAACTCCATCTTGCCCAGGCTCTCGTTGCCACTGTACACATAGAGCTTCAGCCACTTGCCATCGCGGATGCCCTTTATCCGTATCGCATTATGTGTAAGCACTATCTCAACTGCTTTCAGCGGGCATGGAAACTGGCGAACCTGCTCCTTGTGCTCTTGCAGCCATACGAACAGCATCTTCACGTCGTCCTGCGTCATCAGCACCCTGTCCATCGTCTGCCCTCCTCACAGCAATCCACGAATTCTATGGCAGTCATTCGAGATTGCTACGCCAACGGAAAAGCTGGCTACCAGCAACACCACGAAAAATATCAGGACTGCCCACTCCTTCTTACTCATGCGTCCCCGGCCTCCTTCCCGTAATACTTGCTGGTCTTCGGGACAGGCACGGACGGCCAGGTATACCCCGCTTTTCGATTTTCCAGCGCACGTCTACGGTTAGCTGCCTGAACCTCTGCCTTGTCTTTCTCATATCTGTCGAGCAGTTCCCGAAGACCAGCGGACAGGTCATGCCGCCCGCTGGTTTCGAGGAACGCCCAGATGTTCTTCAGCAGAAGTCCATCTGCGTTCTTCAGTCTCACGATGCTTTCACCTCCGTTTCCGGGTCATGCCACTTCAGGCCACGAGCCTTGTAGAGCGGAATCCAATGAGCCTCATAAAAATCGTAGCCAGCGCCATCAATACCGAAGAAACAACCGAACTCCTCGCTCTCAAAAATTCTGAACCCGCATTCGGACATGGCCTCAAGCCCATCTTCCTCCTCAAGCCAATGCGTATCGAGCGAATCACTGAACGACCACATCGTTCCCCACATCGGAAGGCGTTCATCAAACTCAATCTCGAAGTCGCCCTTCTTGACCCAGACTTCTTTGCCGCTGTCCAGCTTGACACGGAACTTGTCTTTGCTCTTGCCCTGCTTGATGACCTCACCGCTGTTCTGCTCGTCATAGACGTACACCCGGTTTCCTGCGACCGGCAGCGTGATCTCATTCCAGTCATCCGGCTCGGCATCCATCAGTTTCTTAATCATGCCCTGCTGGATTGCATCAAACTCGCGCACCCACTGATGGGCAGCATCTTTTATCGTCATGCCCTTCTCAATCATTTCAAGTCACCCCATCCATCCGTATACTGCGGCATGATGTCGCTCTGGTACATTTCCTCAATCACTGCGTCACCGTACATCTTGCGGTATTCCTCAAGGTCGCCCATCTCGTAGTAATCCAGCAGCTCGTCATACATCGCCTTGTACTTCACGGGCAAGTCCTTCGGGATGTTCGTATGCAGGGTCACAACGCCATCATCGTCATCTTTATCATGTTTCCACCAGTTACTCGGACTTGCATACGGGAACGCCCTTCTGACCAGCTCCACCTTCTTCTCAATGTATTCGTACTTCGGGAAATCAGGCTTCGCAGCTTCAGCCACGATTTCATTCACTTTCGCAATCACCGCATCAATATGCTGGCGATTGATGTACTCATGCTGCGTGTGGGCGTTGTAATAGCCGGACGAAAGGTTCACAGCCGCCACGCCCAAATCTGGCGCTATGTACGAAATATCGCTGAACGACCCGCTGGCCGTCTTGAATCCTTTGCTCGTGATATAATCCTCGAACTCCTTGTTGTCACAACTGTAATACACCGCATCTTCGCTGCCCCTGCGGTCAATCTCGATTATCAGCTTCAGGTCAGCCAGCTCTTTCGGCAACTTTCCGTCTTCATACTTGCGGCAGAAGTTATCTGCCCCCCTGCCTCCGATTTCTTCATCGCAGGTGAATAAGAGCCACGGCTTCTTCTCTGCCGCCTCATACGCATTGACCAGCGCATATACCCCGCAGCGGTCATCACCGCCGATGCCCTGGGGAGACATCAGGATGTTACCATCCTGCGTCGTGCAGATATGCTTTACCCGCTCGTTATGCACGGTGTCCATGTGCGCCACCAGCATGACCGGCGCTTCGCCATAGACAAGCACAAAACTCTTTTTGCAGCAAATCGTGCGGCCTTTATACATCTTGCGAACCAGCGCATACAGTTCCTTCTGGGTCGGTGTCAAGAACTTCTCCAACGAAATCATACAGCCTCAGCCTCCTCTTTTTCCTCGATGCAATCCGGGCAAAAGCCATCCCGCAAATCATCATCGTGATACCAGTCGCCGCATTCATCGCACTCAGCGTAACTGCTGATGCAGTCCGGGCAAACCGATACTTCAACACCTTCACGGTGAGCATCCGTGACATGATTGCTGCGGACGTACCGACCACAATCATCGCACTCAACGTAATGGTAATCACGGCAGCCGTTGCAGATATGAACCTCACAACCGTTCGCATCTACTGCTACGCTCATATCATCCTGGTGAAACCACTCGCCGCACTCATCGCAAATCCGATAATGCCTGTCACGGCAATCATTGCATACATACTCGCCATTAGCTAACTGCGTAACGGCATCACGGTGGTAATACTCCTCACAGTCTTCGCAATACTCGTAATACTCGTCCCGGCAATCGCGGCAAACCTGCATTTCACGACCTGAGCTGCTATACACGGTGTAGAGGTCATCTTCGCTGTAACGGTCGCCGCATTCCGCACATTCTGCACGTCCATCATCGTTGCAATCCTCGCAGTAAAGACCAGCACTGGTTTCCTGTCCGCAAGAGATGCACAGCCCCCACGTTCCGATGTTGAACACCCTGTAATCAAGCTCATGGTCATGGCGGAGGCTGACCATCGCTGCGAAGTTGCTGTACGTCCAGTCAGGATAGCCGCCGAAGCCATCTCCCGTACGGAAGTTGATGCCCCTATCGTTGTTGTAATACTTAAACGTCTTCCACAGGTTCGGCATACCCTCGCATTCGGAGATTTCCCGCTGTATCAGGTCGCGATAGAGCTTCGATTCAGTCTGCGCCCCCTCCGTGCCACCGCTCGTGTTATACATCCGGCTCTGCAACAGCAATCCGTTACCGGGGCGGTACATATAGAGCTGGCGCGTTGTCTTGCGATTATTGAGCGTTTCCGGCTCATTCGGGTCTGACACGGTAAATGCAATCATCGTACAGTTATCCCGTGCGTACCCAGAACAACCGTTGTTGTACTGGTACTCGTCACTGTTGAACGAATGGCAGCTTGTCATCGTGTTCCCACGCTTATCCTGCTTCGGATTCGACATGGTTACGAAATGCGCCGGGTTCAAGCTGACGTACAACTTGAACGAAATCTTTTTGGCTGACAGCTCATCTGCCAACTGCGCATAGAGATGCTGAAACCTGCTTCCAGCAGTCTCATCAGCGATGCCCAACGCCTGACACATCGCCTTGAAAATGCGGCTCTTTTTCTTGCCAGGAGCGTATGCTTTCGGAGCCAACCTGCCAATAGCAGCTATTGCCTCGGAATGGTCGCCACCGTACTGAGTGAACAGCTTAATAGCGGCTTTGAGGTCGTCGCTATCGCAGCGTCCATCAAAAGCGGGATCTAAAATCTCATACGCCAGGTCATACACTATGTCGTAATTCGGGTCATGCGTCCGCGTTCCGTTGATGACCAACGCATCCAATGCCTCATCCCATGCCGGAGACTTGCGGAACATTTCACGAAGCTCCTGCTTGGCCTTCACACTGTCTTCTGCCAGCCTGTCCACGAACGAATCGGTCACATCGTCAAGAACATCGGTCAAATTGCTGTGCCGACCATAGTCCCCGATGGCTTGCCAGATGTCCTTGCGAGCCTTCTCAATTTTTTCCTGCATTTCCATTTTCTGTCCTCCTAGTCGTTTGTGCAAATCCAGCAAACCGTTGAGATGGTTGGAAACGCTAAAAGATGTGACAGCGGTGGCTGCATTCACGGCAGTCGCCTTATATGCCATGCCCGCAGATAAGGCAAAGCCAGTTCAAAAGCCGGTCATGGTTGTAAAAATCCAGGAGCCTGTGGAGCCGATACCGCAAGCACAGCCCAGATGGTCTGAAGAAGATGTCAGGGCGATGGCTCTTACGCTTGCTGGTGAGTGTTACTCAGACAAGGTGCAGGACAAACGGCTTGTGTGTGAAGTCATCCTAAACCGAGTCAGCGACAGCAGATTTAAGGACAGCGTGGTTGAGGTGCTGGAAACGCCGAATGCCTTCAATGGCTACTGGCAGCAGTCAAGACCCGTAACCGAAAATGACATAGCTGTTGCAGAGCAAACATTGGCAGACTGGCACGACAATGGATGCCAGCCGTTGTCAGATATTCGGTTCTTCTGCTCCGGCGGAAACCGAGAAAACCATTTTTATTGATGTGATGAAAGGGGTCAAAATCATGGAAATCGTAATCACCGTAGAAGCTGCGGCTCTTGCCGAGGCTATCAATAACTTGGCAATGGCATTGCAGGGGGCGAAAATTCCAGCACAGCAGCAGACAGCACCTGCGCAGACACCGGTAGCACCCGCACCGGCACCTGTTCAGGCTCCTCAGCCCGTGCCGACTCCCCCCGTGGCACAGCCGCAACAGGCCCCGGCTCCACAGCCTGCACCCGCACAGCAGGGATTGCCGGTAGCAGGAGTTCCGTTGGCAACAGCTCCGAAATACACCGTGGAGCAGATTATGGCAGCCGGTGCAACATTGATGGATGCGGGCAAGGCGAATGACCTGATTAACCTGCTTCATTCCTTCGGCGTTCAAGCCGTAATGGAGCTGAAGCCCGAACAGCTTGGCGCGTTTGCCACGGCTATGCGGGATTTGGGGGCAAAGATATGAGCGATCATGCACTGCTCTCCCCGTCTGCTGCGCATCGCTGGCTAAACTGCCCGCTGTCAGCCCGGCTTGAAGCAGAACTGCCAGAAAAGACCAGTTCCTTCGCAGAGGAAGGGACGCTGGCCCACAGCGTATGCGAGGTCATGGCAAAGAAGCATTTCGGAAAAATCAAGGCCGCAAGCTGTACGAGAACTCTCAAGAAGCTCAAAGCTGACCCGCTGTGGGACGATGAGATGCTTCGCTCGGCAGAGACTTATGTTGAGCATCTTGCTGAAAGAGCGATGGGCTTTGCAAGTGAACCTTATGTCGCATTTGAAACGAGCGTTGACATTTCCGCCTATGTCCCGGAAGCATTCGGGCGATGTGATTGCATCATGTTTGGCGGTGACACGCTTGTCATCACAGACTTCAAGAATGGCAAGGGCGTGAAAGTATGCGCGGCGGAAAATCCACAGCTTATGCTGTACGCTTTGGGGGCCATCAAGCTCTACCAGCCGATTTTTGGAGGCGGCATCCTGAACGTCGAGATTTACATTGACCAGCCGAGGCTTGGAAGCTATGAAAGCTGGAAATGTACCGTGGAAGAACTTTTGGCCTGGGGCGAGGAAATCAAGCCCAAAGCACAGATGGCTTATGCAGGTTTCGGCGAGTATCATGCCGGAGAATGGTGCAGGTTCTGCCGAGCACATGGAAGGTGTAAAGCACAGGCCAGACAGCAAATATCAGCATTTGATGATTTTGCTCCGGCGATAAAGAGCAATCTGACAGGACTGCTATCCCCAGAAGAAATGAGCGAAGCACTCCGAAAAGGTGAGACGCTGGTGGAATGGTTCAGTGCAGTAAAAGAAGCTGCTCTTATGAGGTTGCTTGAAGGCATCCCCATTCCCGGATTCAAGATTGTCGAGGGACGCAGTTCTCGCGCATGGTCTAACCAAGACAAGGCTTTGGAAGCCTTGGAAGCTCAGGGCATTAAGCGGGCTGTGATTTACGACAGCGTTCCCAAGACGTTGGCACAGATTGAGAAAATGCTGGGCAAGCAGAAATTTGATGAGATGGTTGGTGAGTTCGTGACTAAGCCACAAGGCAAGCCAACGCTCGCCCCTGAAAGCGATAAGCGTCCAGTATTCAGTTCAGCCGCTACCGACTTTGCAGCAGTTGCAGAAAACGTAAAGAGCGAAACGTAAAATGTAAAGAGCAAAAAGCGAAAAGTGAAGACGAAAAAGTGAAATGTAAAGAGTTGAGGAGGAAAAGAGTATGTATAACAACATCCCTACCAAAGTTTTGACCGGTGAAGTCCGCCTGTCTTATGTGAACCTCGTGGCGCCCCGCGCGAACAACAATGACCCCAGCGCAACTCCGAAGTATTCCGTGACCCTGCTCATCCCGAAGACGGATGTAGCTGTTAAGCAGAACATTGATGCCAGCATCGAGGCCGCTGCCGCTGATGCTCAGAGCAAGATTTGGAATGGTGTGCGCCCCCCTGTCATGCCCGTTCCCATCCACGATGGTGACGGTGTTCGTGAGAATGGAACGCCGTATGGCGATGAGTGCAAAGGGTGCTGGGTCATCACCGCAAGCACGAAGAATAAGCCGCAGGTCGTTCACCAGAGTGACATTAACACCGAGCTTCTGCCGCAGGATATTTACAGCGGGATGTATGCCCGCGTTACCATCAATTTCTTTGGCTATGCCCGCGCTGGCAAGCGTGGTATCGGATGTGGCCTGGGCAACGTGATGAAGACTCGTGACGGCGATCCGCTGGCAGGTGGAGCATCTGCTGCGGCTGACTTCGCTGGCATTGGTATGACCCCCGGAGCTGCTACGGTAGCGACGGGTTATGCCCCCGGAACTCCTTCCACTGTTCCGTCAGGGGCGCAGCCAGGAGCCATCAACCCGCTTACGGGACAGCCGATGTATTGATACGAAAATGAACCCCGCAGTTGACCAAAGCCTTGACTGCGGGGTTTGTAATCAGGAGACGCAAGTATGGAAAATAATTTTCATGTCAGATGGATGACTGGCAACATCAGCGTGAATGCCGAACGGTACTTTTCCAGCATGGGAATGCCGTCCATCAAGAAATTGCTGAAATTGGCTTGCCAGCATTGTACCGAGGATGACCGAAAAAAGCTCATCGTCCTTCTTGAAGAAGCCGTGGAAAATCACGATTTGGCCATGAAGACAGCAGAGGATTTGCGCCAGCAGTCTGATGCCTTGTTTGCAGAACGCATCAGAGGCTACGTCAACAGGCCGAAATCCACGCCGGAAAAACAGTTGAAAAAGCAACACCAGAAACTGCTGAATGTCATCAAAATTGTTAAGGGACAGAAGTGGTTAGCGTTTGTTAAAGAACAGGAGTGGCTGCCGTGAAGCATCTTTCGATTGATATTGAAACTTTCAGCAGCGAACCGATACCGAAAACGGGTCTGTATAAGTACGTCCAGAGCCGGGATTTCGAGGTGCTGCTGTTCGCATACAGCCTAGACAGCGGCCCTGTGGAAATCGTTGACCTTGCTCAAGGAGAAGAACTCCCGGCATGGGTTGCCCAGGCGCTGTTCGACTCTGATTATGTTAAGCACGCTTACAATGCTGCTTTCGAGTGGTATTGCTTATCGAAGTTCTGCGGACGGCCTTTGCCGATTGAGCAATGGCGGGACACGATGCTTCACGGCCTGTATTGCGGGCTGACGGCAGGTTTGGATGCCACGGGCAAAGCCTTGAACCTCCCTGCTGACAAGCAGAAAATGTCCGTAGGCAAAGCCCTGATTCGTTATTTCTGTGTACCCTGCAATCCAACGAAAGCCAACGGCGGCAGGACGCGGAACTATCCGAAGCACGACCCTGAAAAGTGGGCACTATTCAAGCAGTATTGCCAAGGCGATGTCACAACTGAAATGGAAATCGACCGGAGGCTGTCAGCCTTCCCTGTGCCGGAAGCCATTGAAAAGCAGTGGCAGACAGACCTCCGCATCAATGCCCGTGGTGTGGCCGTGGATATGGAGTTGGTGCAGGGAGCCTTGGAAATAGCAGGAAAGACCCATGACAGGCTAATGCAGGAGGCCATCGGCATCACAGGACTGCAAAATCCCAACAGCATCGCCCAGCTTGCCAAGTGGCTTGAGGAAACGACGGGAGAAACCCTGCCCGATCTCCGCAAGGACACCGTAGAACAGATGCTCAAGACGCAAGCCGTGACTGGCTCTGCCGAGCGTATGCTGGAAATCCGTCAGGAGCTGGGCAAGACCAGCACCAAGAAATACAACGCCATTGAGGCGGCAGTATGCGCCGATGGCAGAGTCCGTGGACTGTTGCAGTTCTACGGGGCGAACCGAACCGGCAGATGGGCGGGACGGCTCGTGCAGGTGCAGAACCTCGCCCGAACCTACATCGACCTGAAATACCTGCCGATGGCCCGCGAAGCGGTCAAGAAGCGTGACGGCGAAAAGCTGAAAGTCCTGTTTGGCTCGCCGATGGACACGCTTTCCCAGCTTATCCGCACGTCGTTCATCGCCGGCGACGGCAACGTGCTGGTTGATGCGGACTTCTCCTCTATCGAGGCTAGGGTCATTGCATGGCTCGCCGGAGAGGAATGGGTACTGGAAGTGTTCAGGACGCATGGCAAGATTTATGAGGCCACGGCAAGCCAGATGTTCGGGGTGCCGATTGAGAAAATCAAGAAGGGCAACCCGGAATACGCCCTGCGGCAGCGCGGGAAGGTGGCTACGCTGGCCCTCGGCTATCAAGGCGGTGTCGGCGCTCTTATCCAGATGGGAGCCTTGAACATGGGCATCCCGGAGGAAGACCTGCAAGACATCGTTTATCGCTGGCGTGAGGCCAACAAGCGCATCGTGGACTTGTGGTACAGGGTCGAAAAAGCTGCGGTAGCCACCATTCAGACAGGGAAGCAGACGGGTGTGAACGGTCTGCTGTTCACGCGAGAGTTCGACATGGCAAACGGCCTGGACTACATGACCATCACCCTGCCGAGCCAGCGCAAGCTCTATTACGCCTTCCCTTCCCTGGGTACGAATCAGTGGGACAGACCATCCATCAACTATCGTGGCGTGAACCAGACTACGAAGCGGTGGGAGTCGCTTGAGACATACGGCGGGAAGCTCGTGGAGAACGTGGTGCAAGCTATCGCCCGCGACTGTCTGGCCCTCACGATTGAGAAGCTGGAAGCCGCCGGGTTCCCCATCGTGTTCCACGTCCATGATGAGGTAGTCATTGACTGCCCTGTCAGCATGGCGAACCTCGATGCCGTGGTCAGGATTATGACTGAGCCGATACCGTGGGCGCAGGGGCTGCCCCTGAACGCTGACGGATGGGTTGGGGAGTTCTTCCGAAAGGATTGATGGCCGTGACCGACTTCAATGAGAAGCTGATGGAATTTTGGCGGTGCTTGCAGGACATGGCCATCGAGCTGTATCAGAGATTTGTTCGTGCGTATCGAGAGATAAAGCGGATAATTGAGGCAATGCCGCTGTGGGAAGCAGACCTAAGAAACCAGATACTGCGAAAAGCCAAGTACCTGCGACGCATGGCGCACAGCAAGCGGCATCGTCGCAAGCGAAAGAAACCATTGCACAGGAGGAAAAGGAAATGAGGATTGTAACCCCAAGCATTGAAATTGTGACCCCGCTTGACGGCAATGCCGTCGTAAAGCACATTGAGCGCTGCGGACGTGTTTGCTATAAGTCCGAGGACAGAATTATTGACGGTTCTGCTCAGAAGTTTATCAAAGCCATTATCGACTGCGGGCATGAGTCGGTGCTGGAACATTTCAGCATCACCGTTAAGTTCATTGTTGACCGTGGTGTGTCGCATGAAATCGTGCGGCACAGACTGGCATCCTATTCCCAGGAAAGCACCCGCTATTGCAACTATTCCAAGGGCGAGTTCGGTTCGGAAATCACAGTGGTAAAGCCGCCGTTTTTCGACGTGGGCGATGCCGGGTATGTATGCTGGAAAGCTGCTTGCGAAGAAGCTGAGGAAGCCTATTTCGCCCTGCTCAACATCGGCTGCACACCGCAGGAGGCTCGGAGTGTACTGCCCAACAGCTTGAAGACTGAGTTGTATATGACTGCGAACCTTCGCGAATGGCGGTGGTTCTTCCGCAAACGTGCTGCGCCTGACGCTCATCCGCAGATGCGGGAGGTCGCTTATCCCTTGCTTGCGCAGATGAGCAATATGATACCAGGTGTGTTCGATGATTTGGGAGATTGCCATGACAAACCTTGACAAGTTCATAGAGGTCATGAACGCGACATTCGATGCTCACTTCAAGCCCGAAAATATGAAGCTCATGTGTACGCCCTGTGGCGTGTTGAAGCAGGGCAGACACGCCTGCAACCATTTCAACTGCCTTAGCTGCGAAAGCTGGTGGCGCAGGGAATACAAGCCCCCGAAGGGAGGTGGTCGCAATGGAACCGACAGAAGCTCAGATTAGTTATGCCAAGGACTTGATGGCGAAGCTAGGCTACACCGAGGATGACTTGGAAGTTGATTTTGAATATATGACCCGCGCAGAAGTGTCGGAATTGATTGATGAATTGAAGGAGGAATGGGGCGAATGAGAGAGTTGCCGAAAGCCGGAGAAACGTGGCGGCATTTCAAGAACCACGATTATCGCGTCATTGCCTGTCCTGTATTCCATACGGAGACTGACGAACGCATGATTTGTTATCAGGCTATGTACGGCGCTGAGGGCATCTATGTACGTCCCCTTGCGATGTTTATGAGCGAGGTTGACCGCAAGAAGTATCCCAATGCGCCACAGAAATACCGTTTCGAGAAAGTGGAGGCTGATGAACCAAATGGGAATTGAAACTATGATGGCTTTACTGACAGTCATATCATTGCTGGCGGCGGGCACTACATGGGTATTCGCCTGGAAGATAAACCATCAGTGGTCTGACTTCATCGACAAGCAAAATGAAGATTGGGCAAAATTATGCACCCGGCTGAATGACGAATGGTTTAAGTTATACCAGACGATTTCAGAAAAGAATGCAACCGAAAATCGAGAAAGTGAGTGATTGAGCATGGGGGTAATGAGAGAACGCCCATCAAGACCGAAGACAGATGAATCTGCTGTAAATAAGCTGTACCCTCAGGACACCGAGCCGAATGAGTATCGCTATACCTCCCCTGCTTGGCTTGATGCCATTGCAGAAGGGCTGACCAAGGGAGCCGTGAAGCATCCCGGCGAGACATGGCGACAGATACCTGCTGACGAGCATCTTTCCCGTGCCATGCGGCACATCAACCTGTACCGCATGGGCGACCGCTCCGAGCCTCATCTGGTGAACGCCAGTATGAGGTTGATGATGGCGTTTGAGGTCAGCCAGCATGAGTAGACCAACGCCAAGGCAGCTTGCTTATATCGCCAAAATCGAGGAATACCTTGGAATCATGTTCCTGGGCAACACCAAGATGGATGCAACCTCGTGGCTGCACGACTATGCTCCGATTTATGAGCGGGAAATGTGGCTGCGATCACTGAACCATGATGCAGAGCTGGAAGCCGCTGATGCCAGAAGGGATTGGTGAGTATGAAGAAAGATGAATTGATGCCCTGCCCGTTATGTGGTAGTCAGCCTGTCCTTGATGAAGTGAAGCCCCATACGCATTCCGAATGGTTGAAAAAGGAGCTTCCCGACCTGCCGGATTCCCACGGCGAATGTTTCGTGGAATGCTGGAACTGCTCATGCGCAGTTGCAGCTCCGACAAAGAAGCAAGCCGTGGCATTGTGGAACAACCGCAAAGGATTCGTGGGCGTGGATGACTTCACCGTGATGATATTCGCTCTGCGGTATGCAGTGAACCGGCTCTCCTATGCGCCTGGGCTGGTTTGCGATTACCTTCGGGACAGGCTCCCGCTCCTGAACAGCAATCAGAAAGAAATGCTGGTTAAGGAACTGAAGGATAAGCTGAAGTACAGGGAATGCGCTGATGACATCGCAGAGCATTATGTGAAGAAGCTATTAGCGGAGGTGGAGAAACAGGATGGAAAATAATGTTATTGACCTGACAAAAAAAATGATGGAGGAAAGCAGCTTCGGAATTGTCTCTTGCAAGCACGACAGCGGAATAGCTGTGGCGGTCAAGGGCAACCCTCCGCAGATTGCTTTCGCGATTGCCTTGCTCATAAAGAATCTGCACGAGGAAGGCAAAGTACCGCTGAAGGAATTCGGCAGCATGATAAACGATGCTATGGCCATGATGCTTGAGGAGGGAGTCAAGATATGAAGAAGGTATATATCTGCTCGCGGTATCGCGCTGATGCGAGGCATACGGTTCAGGAGAATATCGACCGTGCCTATTTCGCCTGTGGGTGGGCGCTCTCGCATGGCTATGCGCCATTTGCCCCACATCTTATCTACCCCCACTGCCTTGATGACAACGACCCTGATGAAAGGAAGCTGGGCATTGAGGCGGGGCTTGCGTTCCTGGCCGATTGCGATGAAGTCTGGCAATGGGGAGCCACGGTGTCAGAGGGCATGGCAAAAGAGCTTGCCATGGCAAAGACGTGGAACATCCCCATCAAGGTATTCAATAGCATCGGCATTCCGAAAGACCGCTGGAATCGGGAGGAAGAAGAATGCAGCATGACCGCAAAATCATTTTATCCGTCGGCAGCAATCGCCGGAGCGTAAGCTGGCAGCCGCAGACCATGATGCTGTCGGAGTTCTATGAAAAGCTCCGTATTCCCAGCCGTTCCACGGAGACGATGGCTGAGTACCTTGCCCTGAAAAAGTCCGAGCAGGACGACAAGAAGGACATTGGCGGGTTCGTGGCGGGCAGCCTCTCCGGCGCCCGCCGCAAAGCCGGGGCGGTTACGGGGCGTGACCTCATCACGCTGGACTTCGACAACATCCCGCCGGGAGGCACGGAGGATGTGCTGCGTCGTGTGGAGGGACTTGGGTGCGGGTACTGCATCTACTCCACACGCAAGCACTCCCCCACCACTCCCCGGCTCCGCATCCTGCTGCCATTCGACCGTTCAGCATCGGCGGACGAGTACGAGCCAGCCGCCCGCTACATGGCGGCGGCCATTGGCATGGAGTTTGCCGACCCGACCACGTTCGAGGCATCACGCCTGATGTACTGGCCAAGCTGCTGCGCGGACGGCGAATACGTCTTCACTTATGAGGATAAGCCCATGCTGTCTGTGGACGGTCTTCTCGATGCCGTCACGGAGAAGTACGGCGACTGGAAGGACGTGACGAACTGGCCACAGGTTCCCGGCTCGGAAAACGCCTATCGCAAGCTCGCGACAAAGCAATCAGATCCCGTGACAAAGGCTGGCATCATCGGGGCGTTCTGCCGGACTTATGACATCTACACCGCAATGGAATCATTTCTCCCCGGCATCTATGCACCGGTGGACAATATGCCTGGACGGTATACCTATCTCGGCGGCAGTACCACGGGCGGGGCCGTTATTTATGACAATGGACTGTTCCTTTACTCGCACCACTCCACTGACCCTTGCAGCGGAAGGCTGGTCAATGCGTTCGACCTCGTGAGGCTTCACAAGTTCGGGGACGCAGATGATGATGCCGGGGCAAACACCCCGGCGAACCGCCTCCCATCCTATCAGATGATGTGCGAGCTTGCCGTTGCGGATGCCAAGGTATCGAGGCAGCTTGCCAAGGAACGGGCAGAATCAGCAGTCAGCGACTTCGGCCAGCTTGCCACCCACGAGGATGACGAAGGCAGCCTGGACTGGACAACGGAGCTGGAACTGAACAGCCAGACCGGAGCCATCAAGGCGACCATCGACAACATTTGGCTGATACTGGAAAACGACCCGAACCTGCGTGGCAAGTTCGCATTGAACGAGTTCGCAGGGCGCGGGGAAATCCTCGGCGAATTGCCGTGGAGTCCATTTGCGGGCCGCAGGGCGTGGGCTGACAATGACAATCAGGGCCTGTACTGGTATTTCGAGAAGGTTTATAAGATTACAGGCAACGGGAAGATTGACGGCGCCCTGTCGCTCCACAGTGAGAAGCATAAGTTCAACGACGTAAAGAACTATCTCGGCGGGCTGCAATGGGATGGCGTTCCGAGGCTGGACACGCTTTTGGTGGATTACCTCGGCGCGGCGAACAGCAACTACGTGCGGGCCGTTACACGAAAGGCGTTCACGGCGGCAGTAGCACGGGCCATGACCCCCGGCTGCAAGTATGACACGATGCTGATTCTTTCTGGGCCGCAGGGCCTCGGCAAGTCCACGTTCCTTGACCGCATGAGCCGTGGGTGGTTCAACGATGGCATCCGCACCTTTGAGGGCAAGGAAGCCAGCGAGCTGTTGCAGGGTGTATGGCTCATTGAGATACAGGAACTGGATGCTTTCCGCAAGACGGATGTGTCCCGTATCAAGCAGTTCCTGAGCCTTCGGTATGACCGCTTCAGGGCTGCCTATGGGCGGCACGTCAAGGACATCCCCAGGTGCTGCGTGTTTTTCGGAACGACGAACACAACCGAGTTCCTGCGGGACAGGACAGGCAATCGTCGGTTCTGGCCCGTGGATGTCGGGGTATTCCAGCGGAAGAAGGACATCTGGAAACAGCTCAATCAGGAAATCGACCAGATTTGGGCAGAGGCGGTCATGCGGTGGCGCATCGGCGAAAGCCTCCACCTTATCGGCGATGTGGAAAATGAAGCAAGGGTCGTGCAGGAAGAACACAGAGAAGCCGGAAACCTCGAAGGACTGATAGCGCAGTACCTTGAAAGGCCGGTGCCAGAAGACTGGCAGAAATGGTCTTTGGAAAAGCGCAAAATGTTCCTGAACGGTGAAGGAACCGCAGAAAACCTCGTTCCCCGTGACAGGGTATGTGCCTTGGAGATATGGTGCGAGGTACTGAACGGCCAGATGAAAGACCTGTCGTACACAACGACCACAGAGATAAACGACATTTTAAGGTCGATGCCAATGTGGGAAAAGACGTCGAATGGACTGCGGTTTGGATACTGCGGATACCAGCGGGGATTTCGCAGAAAGCATTGACGAGATGTTTCCAAAGGGGCGAAACTTCGACTTTGCAGAACAATTTAGGCACGAAAGTCTAAGTTTAGGCACGAAATTCAACCCATTGTTTCGGGCTAGTTTGTTATCAAGTTTCAGGGCTTGTTTCGGGGTTGTTTCGGCGTGAAGCCTTGATATATCTATACTTATAGTTATATTGAAACATTGAAACATTTAATCTTAATAGAATAGAAGAATAGGTGTTTTAGAGAATATAGGTAAATAATGTATATGCCTAATGTACCTAATATACCTATATTGAGTAATATAAGGATTTGGAGGTGCTGTTTCGCCATGATTCCGGTTGAAAAATACGTCGCTGAGGCCGACAAAATCGAGTGGCTTGAAGGGCTGCTGAAGTCGCACGGCTCGATGCTGCGCGAGACGATTTTCGAGGAGGGTGCGAAGTTGGGCTTTTCGCGGCAGAGCATAAAAAACGCCCGCCGCTTCGAGGGGTCACGCATCGTGGCCCGTGAGGGCTTTTGGATTTGGCGAGGTTAGGCTATGCTTGAGAAACAGATTGAACGTCGCCTGGTCGATGGCGTGAAGAAGCTCGGCGGGATGTGCATGAAATTCGTCAGCCCCGGTACGCCGGGTGTCCCTGACCGAATCATCGTGACCGCCACGGGCAGAGTGATTTTTGCGGAACTGAAGACCGAGACTGGCCGCCTGACGAAATTGCAGCGGCACACGGTCGAGCAGTTGAAGAAACGCGGGGCTGACGTGAGGGTTGTCAAAGGCTCTGATGAGGTCAAAGCCCTGCTGGCTGAGATTGAGAACGATGATTGCATACGGAGACTGAAGGCGGTGATGGACAATGAAATTTAAGCCGTACCCCTACCAGCAGTTCTGCATCGACTATGTGATCCGCAATGTTGCTGTTGGTTTGCTGCTGGATATGGGATTGGGCAAGACGGTCATCACGCTGACCGCCCTCCATGACCTCCGTTACAATCGGTGGGAGGTATCGAAGCCGCTCATCATAGCACCGAAGAAAGTGGCCGAGGCCACCTGGACAGCTGAGGCTAAGAAATGGGAGCACCTGCGGATGATGCGGGTTGTTCCCGTCCTTGGCACGGTGAGCCAGCGATTGAAAGCCCTTGCCACTCCCGCCGATGTATATGTCATCAATCGCGAAAATACGCAGTGGCTGGTCGAGCATTTCAAGAACTCATGGCCCTTTGACATGGTGGTGCTGGATGAAAGCTCGTCTTTCAAGAACAGCCAGAGCAAGCGGTTCAAGGCGCTCCGCCTTGTCCGCTCCCGCATCCGGCGCATCGTGGAACTGACGGGTACGCCAGCAAGCAATGGACTGGAAGACCTGTGGGCGCAGATTTTTCTGCTGGACGGGGGTCAGCGGCTCGGCAAGACTCTTGGTGCTTACCGCGACAGGTACTTCGTCCCCGGCAGGAGAAACCAGACGACGATATTCAATTATGAGCCGAAGGACGGCAGCTTCGAGATGATTAAGCGGGCCATCAGCGACATCTGCATCAGCATGAAGGCCAGCGACTACATCAGCTTGCCGGACATCGTTTACAACGAGGTTCCCGTGGCTCTCGATGCCAAGGCGAAGAAAGCCTATGAGCAGTTGGAGCGTGAGCTGCTTTTGGAAGTGAACGACGAGACGATTACCGCTGGCAGTGCTGGCGTCCTGACTGGCAAGCTGTTGCAGCTTTGCAACGGTGCTGTTTACAGCGAGGATAGGAACGTCGTGCCAGTCCATGACTGCAAGTTGGATGCCTTCATGGAACTGGTCGAGCAGTTGAACGGGCAGCACGCTCTCGTGTTCTACGACTTCAAGCATGACCGTGACCGGCTGCTTGATGCGCTGGCAAAGACGAAGCTGCGGGTCAGGGTCTACTCGCAAGCGCAGGACGAGGCAGACTGGAATGCCGGGTTAATCGACATCCTTCTCGCCCACCCTGCCAGTTGCGGTTATGGCTTGAATTTGCAGCAGGGAGGCCATCATGCCGTTTGGTTTGGGTTGACTTGGAGCCTTGAGCAGTATGAGCAAGCAAACAAGCGTCTGCACCGTCAAGGGCAGGAGCATCCAGTGGTCGTTCATCATCTAGTCGTGCAGGGCGGGATGGATGAATCTGTCATGGAGGCTCTGAAGAACAAGGGAGATATGCAGGAAGCCCTGCTTGCCGCCCTCAAAGCCCGCATAAGCAGATTGTGCAGTAAATGCAGGTAGAAAAGGAGGATGCCCATGCAGAAGGAAGAAATTGCTGAAATAGCCCGTATTGCGGCGGTTGAGGCGTTGGCCAAGCGGGATAGCATCGTCAAGGAGGAGCTTGATGCCAGATACCATGATGTGAAGCTCTTGATGAAGAATTACCGCAAGCTGAAAGCCCACTATGCGCACGTCTCGCCGGAAGCGTTGGAGGTCAACGCCATCTGCTCGTTGAAGCGGAAGACTGGCTTGATGATGAGCCATGTGGACAGGATGCTGTCAGCATACAAGGCCCTTTGCGAGAGTGCCGTGGAACGTCACGAGGCGATGCGATGGGATGCTTTGTATATGCGGTATATTTCTGACGAGCGGCTGACCATTGACGACATCGCCGCCCGCCTGGGCGACGTTGACCGCCGCACGTTCTATCGGTATATTGACAGGGCTTTCGAGGATATGGCGGTGCTGCTGTTCGGCATCGAAGCCATCGGGACTTGGAAGCCGAAGAAATAGTTGCCGGGGGCTTTTCAGCCCTCGGCATTTTTCTGCTTTCGTGTGCTTTCCCGGTGAACATAGCCGCCCTCTCCTTGCTTTTCCGAAGCCCGCAATCCCTTACCACACAAAGGCTCAGAGAATATCGCTCCTACGGCGCAAAAATAATTTTCGTATATTCTTCTTTAGGCTATCGCAGGAAAACTGACCAGAGGGAAACCAGAAGGCATACAGAGAGCAGAAAATTTCGGCCCGTGGACATTCCGACTTTCAGTAGAATTCTTGGAAAATAATTCGTAAACATGATTGACTTATACGGTTAGCGTGTTAAGATGAAGACAAGATAAATCATAACACCTGAACAGAACGAAAGGGGTTGGACGACATGACGAAGCGGGAAAGATTTGCGAAAGCACTGTGGGAAACCTTCAGGTATGAGCTGCGCAAGGATGACAATATAAGATTTGTTCGCGGGTATGCTGATGAGAATATAGCTGATGTGGTTATCACACGGGCGGACGGATGCAAGGCAACCGTGGATGCTTATGACATCCAGCTTGGCTGCTTCCAGTGATGAAAGCCGAAACCAGCCGAAAGGCTGGTCAGCCGGAATTGACCTACCGGCTCTGATGTTGGCAGGTTGATAGCAGAAAGGGGCAGATGAAAATGTTCGTAAATACGTTTTTCCGTGTGGAGCCATCGTACAACAGGAAGGGCGAGCTGGTGACGACGAAGGTGCATGGCTATGACTTGTCGGCAAGTGGTGTGAGGATGCTTGACCTTGACGGCTACGCCCCGATTTTGGAAAAGTTCGGCGGCTGGTTCAACAAGAAGTCCCGCTGCATTTCCATTCCCGCAGAGGTGTCCCGCCTGGAACTCGCAAACTGGCTGGAATTCTACTATGGCGGCGAGGGCGATAATCCGAATGGCCAGCTGAATGCAGTGTATGTTGGAATTTAAGTAGAATTTCTTGAAAAATTTTCGTAAACATGATTGACTTATACGGTTAGCGTGTTAAGATGAAGACAAGATAAATCACAACCACCTGAACGGAACGAAGGGAGACGATTGAGATGTCGGCAAACATGAAGCAGTTCGTAGAGTATTGTGAAGCGTATGATCAGACTGGAAGCAAGAAATTTCGGGATGAGGCTATTCGGATTTACTGGATGCTGACGGGTACGACGCTCGCAGCAGATGAATTCGAGGACAGGTACTTGGATTTGATGCACGAAAATTGGTAAGCCGAAACCAGCCGAAAGGCTGGTCAGCCGGAACTGACCTACCGGCTCTGATGATGGCAGGTTAAGCAGAACGAAGGGAGCTGGCCGAAATGACGAAGATGGAATATGCGATGAAGCAGAACAGCCGTGAGATTGAGCAGGTTGAGAAGAAAATCATGGACAGCCTTGAGGCGATCAAGCGCAGCACCGAGCGGGCCTTGGCAGCAGAGAACAAAGCCTTCTCGACGGACATTCCGAGCATTGCTTGCTATGCGGCAGAACTCAAGATGGCGCAGGAAAAGTTGGAGCTTTTGTATCAGCATCGTCAGACGCTTGAAATGCTGGCAGCCGATGAAGATTGATGAGAGGGCGGCAGAGATGAAGAACGTAAGCGAATTTGACATCAGTCTGAAGAAGTTGTCCTGGGACAAGCTGTTCGACAGCGAGGAGGAATTGGTTGAGGCTATGATGGGCTGTCCGGTAGAACGGACTGCCAGCCGACATGGACTTGTGCCGAAGGGTTATGAGTATATCGCCGGGTTCCAGCGGTACTATGCCAAGAACCGCTGCCTGACCGACAAGCAGATGACCCAGCTCAAAAGGCTGGCGAAGTCTGTGTATGTCGGCATCAAGGGCATGAACGTGGGTGGCTACATCGCAATGTGCTGGTAAGCTGGCGGGCCTTGTTGCCCGCCTTTTTCTGTGTCTTGCGCCTGTGACGCTATCGTGTTATGATGGTAGCATAGAAAGGATGTGGTCGGAATGGCACAGAGCAAGGCGCACATGGCGGCGACCAGCCGTTATGAGCAGAAGGCATACGACAAGCTGTTGATACGTCTGCGCAAGGATGCAGATGTGAACGGCAGCACTGTCCGCGCCCATGCAGAGTCGCGCGGTGAAAGTATGCAGGGCTTTGTAGTCAGGGCCATCACGGAGACGATGGCACGAGACAGAGCCGGGATAACAGAATGAGCAAAGACCCGCAGAGATGCGGGTCTTTTTGTGTCCGCGTTTTCCCCAAAATGGCATCGCGCATCGCATAGCGTCAGCCCTCTCAAATCAAGCGCCCAGAGGCGCATCGCTTCTCAGAGCTTCTCCGCAGCCCTCGAATACAATCCCCTTCGCAAGCTGCGTAAATCCGCTCTCAGCGAGTACCAGAGGCTTGCATTTTGGTGATTCAGTAGTCCTGGGTGGTCAGTTGCGACTGTGAGTAAAATTTCTTGAAAACTTTTCCGAAAAACTATTGCAATATACAGATAGCGTGTTAAGATGAAGACAAGATAAAGAACACCACTTGAACAGAACGAAAGGGGGTCAGACGATATGGAAAACGCAACGGAAAAGGCCGCCCGGCTCCAACGCGGGGACAGCTTGTACTGGTACTGCATCATGACCGTCTACCACGACGATGGCAAGATAGAACGCAGCATCGTTCGGGATGACAGGACAGGCGCACCGTTCATCGTCAAGTCCTATGAGAAGCCGTTGGACGAATGTTACAGCCGGAAAGCGGCGGCAGTTTACTACACCTACTGCCACGGGTACAAGGAAGCGTTGGCCTGTTTGGCCCGCTGATAGCCGAAACAGCCCAGGCGGGCTGTCAGCCGGAGATGACCTACCCGCTCTAATGATGGCAGGTCGGGAAGGAGGTTTGATGAATTATTTTCGGAAAAATTTCCGAAAAACTATTGACTATAACGACTCACAGGGCTAGAATGAGATTATAGGGAAAGAAAAATTCCCGAAAAGCTCAGAGAAGTCCTCGGCAGCGGGTTGGTCAAGCTGCCCAGCACAACTGATAGCCAAGATTGGCCGGTGGCGACGGCTGGCCCGCATCAAGAGGCGGGAGTACATTATAGGCAAAGTCAGCAGACTATCTCAACGGTTCTATACACTCCCTCTCGCCACTGACGTGGCTTTTTCTTTGCCTGAAGTCATATCGGGCTTGGCAGGTCTGGCCAGCGAAAACTGTTTCACGGAAGTAAATCCCGTCTTCCAGCCATTCGCGCTTCACTGTCTCCCCTTCCCTCAGCTCCGGCAATTTGCTCTTTGCCAATGCGGATAGTTCTGACGCCACTGCAAGCAGTACATCTGAAGCACCCATCATGCGTCCTCCTCATCATCGTCGCCAGTTTCGTCAACGAGAAGTTCATCAACTGTGCAGCCATAGAGCTTGGCTATCTCAACCAGCTTGTCTGCTCGTGGCTTTGCTAGTCCGCGTTCCCACTTGCTGACTGCCGAAGGCACCACGCCGAGAATCTTTGCGACCTCGTTCTGCGTGGGGATAACGCCTTGCAGCCGACGCTTTTTCATTATGTTCATGCGCCCACCTCCTTCGTTCATGCGTTGCTTTTTTGTAAAGTTTATGTAACTGCATTCTCATCTTAACACTATAATTCATATTTGTCAACTGTAATTCAATAAGTTATGCGGAGGTTTTTTGCTTGACCATGTGAATTAAATTCATTATAATAGACTTAAAAGAAAGGTGGTGCTAACCATGAAAGACTTCGGCTCAAGACTCAGAAAGCTCCGCCGCGATGCAGAGATGTCACAAGCCGAGCTTGCTGAACAACTCGGTGTTGTGCCTTCGGCTGTCGGCAAATATGAACGTCTTGCAGATTCATACCCCAGCGTAGAAATTCTGCTGAAGATTGCTGACTACTTCAATGTCAGCACAGACTACCTCCTGCGCGGCATACAGCCCATGGCCATCGTGGAAAACAACATCAGCGGGGAGCTTACCAACAGCCCGCTCATTCAGGCCAACCACGGCAACGTGCTGGTCAACGACCGCAGCCTGTCGCCGGAAGCCATTGAGCTTTTGCACATCTATGAGTCCCTGTCCGGCAGGGAACGTCTCAAACTGCTCAATTTTGCCGTGGATATGGAAGAAAAGAGCAAGGAAGGTGCATCGACATGAAACGCGCAGCCCTCTACATCCGCGTCTCAACACAGGAACAGGCTCAGGAGGGCTACTCCATCGGCGAGCAAAAAGAACGGCTGATAGCTTATTGCAAAGCGCATGACTGGCTTATTGCCGATGTTTATGTGGACGGTGGCTACTCCGGCAGCAATCTCAACCGCCCTGGGATTCAAAAGCTCATGGACGAAACAGATAAATTCGATGTGGTGCTCGTCTACAAGCTCGATAGGCTTTCCCGCTCCCAGCGTGACACCCTCTATCTTATCGAAGAAGCATTCCTGCCCCACAATGTCGATTTTGTCTCCATGCAGGAGAGTTTCGACACCGCCACGCCATTCGGCAAAGCTATGATAGGGCTGTTGGCTGTCTTTGCCCAACTTGAACGTGAGCAAATCAAGGAACGTACACGGATGGGCCGCATAGCAAGAGCCAAATCCGGTCTGTATCGCGGCGGTGGCAATGTCCCTATCGGCTATGATCGCACCAACGGCAAGCTCACCATAAACCTTTACGAAGCCGAGCAGGTCAGGAAGATATTCGACTGGTATCTCGCGGGGCTTTCAATTCAACGTATAAGAAAACTCATGTCAGAGGCAGGATACACCACTCGCTATGGCAATTACAGTTCATGGTCAACAGTTCGCAGCATCCTCTGCAATGTCGTATATACAGGCCGCATGGATTTCGGAGGCGTTACCGTGGAACACGCACATGAAGCAATCATAACTGAAGAACAATTTCAAGCAGCAAGAGAACTTCAAGCCAAACGGCACCAGCATTCCTCAAACTTCCGAACCAAAAATCTTCTTACGGGATTGCTTGTCTGCGGACATTGCGGAGGCCGATATTATGTGAAGGCCAGTAGCCATCATCGCTACTATTCATGCTACTCCCGCACCAAACATATGCCTACGATGGTCAAAGACCCAAACTGCAAAAATAAGCATTGGCGGAAAGATGACTTGGAAGCTGTCGTTGACCATAAGGTTCGCGAGGTTCTACAATCTCCCAAACTTGCTGCCGAGATTGCTGCATCTCGCAAGCCGGAGCCAGTTTTATCCAGCAAGAATGCCGACATCGAAAAACGAATCAAAGCCATCGACAAACAAATTGCCAAACTGATGGAGCTATATCAGCTTGACGACATACCACCAAACGTGCTTGGCGAAAGCATCAACAAGCTCTACAATGAAAAGACCGCCTTGGAAGCAGCCATCGTCCCAGACAAAGAAAACCCCCAGTCGATTCCTTTTGACTTGGCCCAGGAACTCATTGCCGATGCCGCCCAGGTCTGGGACTTCGCCGATAAAGCACAGAAACGCCGCATTCTGGAAAGCCTTGTTTCCCGCATTGTCCTGAATGGTGACGATGTTACAATCGAATGGGCCTTTTGATGGCACAAAAAAAAATCCGCAGCAGGATACTGTCCCGCTGCGGATTTCCATGCGCTTTCCGAACAGATAACTCTCAGCCCTCCCTGTCCTTGATGATGTCCCTGAACACCATCGCCGCCACGCCGATTACTATGCCGTTTATCAGTATCTCCACGACTTGCTTCGTGAAACCAAACAGCATAAAAGTCGGCAGAGCCAGCAGGACAGGAATGACATACAGCAGATGAATTCGCCGCATTTGCAAATTCCTCCCTTCTATGCTATGATTTTTCCAGCCAAAGGGGAACTTCCTTGTTCCCCTCGGCTGGCCCCTCACCCCAGATTAGCGTTTGTGCTTCCTATGGCGGTTACGCTTCCTCTTGGGTGAGGCTTTTTTGTTTGGTGGCCTGTGCTTTCGTGCTATCAGAGCTACCGCGATAGTAACTACTGCGTTCACAAGTAAACCGACCAGCCATTTGATGTCGTCCTTATCCATTTGCTTTCACCTCCTTTCCTTGTCCTCATCTTCATTCTAACACGCTAACCGTATATTGCAATAGTTTTTTCTAAAAATTTTTCTGAAAAATCTAAATGTCCACGGGCTGAAAAATTCTGCTCTCTGGATGCTTTCTGGTACGCTTCTGGTCTATTTTGCGTCAATGGCCTAAAGAAGAATATACGAAAATTATTTTTGCGCCGTATAAACGATATTCTCTGAGCCTTTGTGTGGTAAGGGATTGCGGGCTGTGGATAAGTTTGTGGACAACGGTGTGTTCACCGGGAAAGCACACAAAAAGCCCCACGACCGAGGAAAATTCCTCAGCCGTGGGGCTTTTCTGCTTCAATACTCAATCTCTGTCCTGACATGACGCTTCTCGTCATCGAAGAAAATTCTGCCATCCTCGATACTGTCATACCTTGGAAACGTCCTCGCTAGAGATTCATCCGGGCGACTCGACCTCCGCAGGATGTCCCGCACATTTTGCTTCTCGCGGGTTGTCAACGGGGTCTTCGAGTACACTACTACTTTCATCTGGCGATGCCTCCCTCTGCTGTCCTCGGCGCAACTCCTTGTCGGGATCTGCCTCGAACAGCCTTCTCTCTATCTCCGGGCGCATATCGGCGAACAGGCCATCCTCGTCCGCCGCCAGCGCACCCATAACCTTGTCTGCAAACAAGACCCATGCACGGCTGTCCATGCTATGCGCCTCCTTACAAATGCTTCACACGCTGGCTTTCCTCGGCTCTTTTGGCATTGTTCCATCTGTCGATAGTCCCGACCAAATAGCCTGTGATGCGCCTGATGCGCTCGAACTTTGCCCTTGCCTCAAAATCCAGCATCACACAACCGCCCTCCACTCCCGTGATGGTGAGTTTCGTGAGCGGCGTCACAGTTCGCTCCTTCGCCAAGGCAAGGTACTGCCTTATTTCATCTTCCGTGATGTCCGGCACGTCCTCCACGATAATAATCACACCGTCGATACGCATAGCGCCTCACCCCTTGATTTCCGTACACCAGCGTCGCTTTCCCGCATCGAAGAAGATGTTGCTCCCCTTCCTGCGCTTGAACCGTGACGGGAAAACATTCGCCAAGTCCCTATCCATACTTCGTGAATTCTCAAGGATATAACTGATTTTCCGCTTGTCTTCCTCGGACAGCGGCATAGCCGACCAAACCTTCGTATTCATGCGCTCACCTCAGATACTTGTCTGCCGTAGCCAGGAATGCGATGGCTGCGTCCTCTGTGTAACCCTGTTTCAGCAGGTAGTCTATATCGTTCTGTTCGTAGGGCTTTCCATTCGGAGCAATGCGTCCCTTCTGCGTATACTTCGGTTCTTTGGACAAAAGCTCGATTGCATCATCCACAGTGTAGCCATGCCCCACGAGGTACTTGATGTCGTTTTCCTCATAGGCAGCTCCGTTGGGAGCCAGGGTTACGCAAGACGTGCTCCCAGCATCGCCCACAATTTCTGCTGCTGTCCGGGTACTCTGCCCTTGTACCATGTGTCCAGCCCCGTAAGACTTGGTTCCCGTGGCGACATAGCCCCACACGTTTTCTGCACCATAATCTCCGGCGATGGAGGACTTCACGATACGGTTACGGCTCGAACTGTTGCCCCAATAATCACCATCACCTGTGGCAATCACCACATGGTCTGGGCCATCAGAGCGACAGTAATTTGTTTCGAGAAGGCAGATGTCACCCATCACGCCGCCTTCCTCCGGCTCTTTCCACAGACCGTTAGCCTTGGCATAATCCATCAGGTTTGGAACCCACATCAGGTTTCCTTGCGAACCATCCTCCATGAGCTTGCCCATAAAATGATTCGCATGGAGCAGGAAATCACGCACCCAGGCAGTACAGCCGTTGTTGCCGTAGCCCTGCGACCCGACACGGCTGTCCGCATAAGCAGCCGCAGACGGAATATTGCTCGCTGAATATTTGTCCGTGGTATCAAGAAAAGACAAGGCATCAGCACGGGTATAGCCATTGTTCAGCAGGTACTGGATATCATTGTCATCATAAGGCTGACCATTCGGGGCAATCTCCCTCGTGTCCTCCTGCTTGCTGACTGCATTGATACCGGCATACCGCATGATACCTTCCGCTATGGCCTTGGCAAACGCTTCCTGCCGATCACGAAGGGCTGCATTATCTGTAAACTCGTCGATGAACGCAGTCTCCACAAGGATGGCTGGCATATCCGTTCGCTTCAAAACGCAAAGACCAGGACGCTCCTTGAGTCCACGGTCAACTGTACCAATCTGTGCGATGAGCTTTTCCTGTACCGCTTCTCCTAAAGCAGACCCCTGTGTTCCAAGTCGATACACGCAAGTCTCTGTCCCCTTTGCGACACCATTGAACGCATTACAATGAATGCTCACGAACAAATCTGCATCCCACTCGTTTGCCACATCAGGAACACCGTAAAGGTCGTCCGTTTGCAGGAGATATGTTTCTACTCCCGCCGCATTCAACTTTTCTGTGACCATCGCGCCGACATTTGCAGCTACGTCCGACTCCCGCAAGCCATAACCACAAGCTCCGGGGTCTGGGTTGCCATTCAAAGCATGGCCGGGATTGATGAACACTTTCATTTCTCTCACCTGTTCCCTTTCTACCGTTTTGGTTCTTATCACATCATAAAAACCAAATCAGGCTTCTTTTGGTTCTTACTTATTCGGCTTGAACGTATCTTTCAGATTATCCACGACATCTGCAATTTGCTGTCCCTGAGCTGCCACGTTTGCGACCTGCCCTAATGTCTGGCTGACTTGGCTCTGTTGTAACTGTGCTCTTTCCGCCAGTCCTTTGCCAGTCAGCACACCGACCAAACCGCTGATAATGCCAATGGGAATTTCTGTTCCCACACTAGCTCCCGACTTATAGGACAACAGCACCCATCCGATAATAGCTATTACGCCCATGACCACCAAGCCCCAGGCTATCACAGTATTCATGTCTTTCATTTCTCGCCACCCCTTTTTCTTTCTCCCATCGGAAAAGTTCTGGTAATGCGAGCGAGCAAATCAGGAGCCATATCGCCCTTGTGCTCGCAGTTACAGAAATGAGCAAACTCGTTGATACGCTCGTCCACAAGGTCAAGTCTTCTGTGCATGGCATCCACTTTGGCATTAAGAACAGCAATCCTTTCACTCATTTCTGCTTGCTGGCGAATGGCTTGCTCGCAAATGCTCTCCATTTTACTGATGGAGTTTTCCAATCGCTCCATGTTGCGATTCATGGACTTTTCCATCGAATTAACGCTGACGCGAATGGGGTCAACCAACGGCTCCACATAGTCTTCTTTCAAATGCCGTGAAAACCGCCACTCAAAAACGAGGATGGCGCAGATACCGCTGACTGCCCCGCTAAGTACCGTGACAATCTCTCTTTCCATTGTCCTCCACCTCCCTCACCATGTCTTATGCACCAGCCTATACAAAAAACGGCGGCAGCATCCATACATGATGCCGCCGCCGTCCTGAATCTCTGTCGCCTTATTCCTTCGGAATCTTGGACTTTACTTCCTCGCAGAACGCGAAGAACTCCTCATAGGCTTCCGGCTTGGTGTCCTTCTGCCGAAGAATTGCAATCTGGTCGTCAATGCTGTAACGAGTATTGATGACGGCTGCAATTTCCTGTTCACGGGTCAGTTTGCTTTCCTGAGTTTCCATGTCTGTTTCCTCCGTTTCTTTATAACGCAGACCGGGGCGGACACCCCAAACAGCGTCTTAAATAACACATCCATACGTCTGGCGGCTATCACACCGCCACGACGGATTGCATGGCCTTTCCACGATGCGTGGGAATTCGCCGCTTCTGCCAGCGTCAGCTTGCCCTCAGCCACCCTCGCAACGAACTTCTTCAGCTTCCTTCTTTGACGAATGATGCTGTCCCTCGCCATGCGTCGCTTAACCTTGCCTGTTTCTGTCAAGGTTAGCAACACTTTCAAAAACCGAAGGCCATGCCGCAACTTGACGATATGCGTCTTCTTCTGGTTGACCTCTATCCCATAGAAGGAACAAGCCCCTACCAGTTCCCGGACAGCTTTTCTCGCCTCGGCTTTTGTGCGAAACAGCATATAGCCGTCATCCATGTAGCGTCCGTAAAAACGAACACGCATCCGCTCCTTGACGAAGTGGTCGATGGCTGACGGGTATGCCACTGCCGTTATCTGCGATACTTGGCTTCCTAAACCAAGGCTTCGCCCCGTATACCCTTCCAGCACATTTTCACGCCTGACACGTTTGTAGGCGATACGGCTGTTCGGGTGTCCGAATGGCAGGACAAACTGCTCCAACAGATGCAGGATGCGTGAGTCAGAAAACTCTTTCCCATACATCCGAAAGCAATAACTGTGCAGGATGCGGTCAAAGAACTTCGAGAAGTCAAAGACCACGGCCCAGCCATCGTTCGAGAAACCATTCTTCCGATAGAACTGCTGCAAATGCGCTGTCAGCCGATCAAGCGCCTGGTCAACGCCTCGTCCTTCGAGGCAAGCACCGTTGTCATAGATAAGACCCCGGCGCAGCATGGGGACGAGAACATTGTCGCAAGTTGCTCTCTGGATAACCCGCTCCGAGAAATGGATGCTGCGTATGTGACGCACTTTGCCACGTTCCTTGGTGTCGAACTCCACGAAGCCCTTCGTGATGTCCCGTCCACGTTCCAAGGCTTCTCTCGCAAGCTCCATATTCCTGAGAAGGTTCATCTGGTATCGCTGGACACTTGCTTTCCAAGTGACGTTCCTTCTGGACTTCCTGTTTGCCGCGAAAAGAGCACGGTAGCTTGTAATGCTCGAAAAATCGTCGCATCGTGCATATCTTGCCCTTTTCTTTTCCTCTCTCGCGGCCTTTCGGCGCTGGTATCTTCCTTCGCGCCGCCGCTCAAGCGATGTCACGATATAGTTGCCCCCTTGGGCCTCGTGTACGGCAAACCGTCCCTATGGGGCGTGTGCGTCCTAGAACAGCCGCGTAGCGTCACCGGGCATGGAGCAGAGGCAGGTACGCACCGGAATCCTCTGCCATGCACGAAAGCGTCCGCCCGGACGCATCACGAGGCATATTTACCCTTTTGCTTGGGAAGGTCATGCGCTCCTTCCAATGATTTCTTTGAATGGTACTGCGTTCGGCCCTTTGCGGGCTTACTTGGCCTGACCCAGCCTTTCGACTATCTTGGAATCACAGCGGCGCCCGAATGCCCGTGTTGCTGGCGTTGTTGTTGTTGGCGTTGCCGTTGTTGTTGACGTTGCAGAAGTTCGTGGCATTCGTCCGGTTAGCAGACAACTCCCACCAGTTGCACCGGGAACCAACCAGCAAAAATGCAGCGCATGGCCTGTATGCCGTTTTCACGGCTGAAATTGCTTGATGAACTTGGCACTGTCCGCCTTGCGCCAGCCCCGAAGGAGCTGGGCTTCCTTGACAAGCAGCTCGGTCACAGACTGGAACTTGTCAGGACTGACGGAAAGCGTCGTAAGCATGAACTGAAGGAGCTGAAATATCTGCTCCACCGTGATGATCGCCTGTGTCTGGTAGTCCCTGCGCATCTCCGCTTCCCGCAAATTCTGCGGGTAGATGCTGTTCGCTGCTGTGATGTTGTCCATCAGGCGAATGACCCTCTCCACCATCGGAAAGGTGAAGACAGGCCGCCACCTCTTTGGCACGATTTTCTCACTCATCACGAACCGTGTCAGCTCCGCCCGTATCAAGGTCGCAGTATGGTAGAACTCCAAATGGCTCTCACTTCGGTTTCGCTTCAACACGCTCATAGTTCTGCTCCTCCGTTCTTGGTCGATACTAACCGCCCCACATGGGGGCGGGAGTTAGTGATTACCCGATACGGAAGCACAGCGGCGCCCGAACGCCCGTGTAGCTGGCGTAGTTGGCGTTGGCGCCGCCGGAGTAGTCGACGAAGCAGAAGTACGCGGCACTCGCCCGGTAAGCAGACAACTCCCACCAGTGGCACCGGGAACCACCGTTGCCATCGCCCTTGATGATGTGCTTCGAGCCACCGTAGAAGATGGGGTACTGGAGATTGCAGCCGCCACCGCCAGTGCCGAATCCCGGCTGGCTCCAAGTGTGATGCCCGAATACCTCAACCTCAGTGGGAAGCCAAAGTTTGCCAGCATTTGCCCAAGACCAACTCGTATCCTCAGATACCGCTCCACCTGCTGAGTAGCGTTCCTCAAGCAGAGCACGTTTGGTGATAATATAAGGCTTAAGGTCGGTCGGCAGCTTGGCATAGATGCCATTCGTCTCATCGTTAAGCGTCTGATACAACTCGCTTGCCAGCCACGGATGTTTCACCGTTGCCGTGCCGTTGTTGGTATCAGACGAATTCATACGCTTGCCGCCAGCAAGGCAGTCACGGCTGATAAAGTCGATATGCCCGCCAATCTCAGTGTCACCACACTTACGATAGGGGTTGATACCAGCTACTTCCATGACTACTTTCTCGCCCGTGGTGAGCGTAATGGTCTTGAAGTCACCAATGTGGATGCCCTCAAAATCCTCTGCACGAGCGCGACCATTGATGCTTGCCCAGCTCTCGGTCAGCTCCTTGCCGTAAGGCACACCGCCCTGCAAGAAGATTTCCTTCATGAACTCTGCGGCTTCTGTACCGCTGAGGCGACCAGTCCCGTTGGCCATATCTACGATGAAGCCGTCGGTCTTTTTGAAGCCGGTCTTGCTCGGAAGTTCGTTTGTCTTAATCATTTCTTTCGTTCCTCCCTATACTTTCTTCACTGCGGCAATAGGAATGCGCCCATCTGTCATGAGCTGCCTCCCATCCGCTGTCAACAGCGGAGCGTATACTACGCCACTAATGACGCTTGCCATCAGCCCGTACAGTTCGCTCAAGCACTCTCCCTGATTCATTTCCATAGCTCGCACAAGGCCAGCTACCGCAGAAGTGAGTGACGTTTCGTTGTCATTTTCAGGTCTTGCACGAACCGCATAGGCTATAATGGGTGTGCCATCGCGGGCAGCAATCTCGTCGCCGTTTGACGTTACAAGTGGGGCCTCTACATGACCGGCAATGAGATTGCCAGCCAGCATATCGAGGTCATAATTACTTGCCCCGCCTCCGACATTGAAAACGCCGTATGCCATGCTATGCGCCTCCTCATAAAATTCTATAAGCGTAGATTTCCACACCACTCTGAGTGCCAATGGAATCCTTGCCTTGTGTCGCAAGGGGTGCTGCTACCTCTCCCGCAATGACAGCGGCTTCGAGGTCATCCACTTCTGCGTCCACATCATTGATAAGCTCCTCAACCTCTGAGGAAAGAGATTCAAGAGCCGTTGCTATCTGGACTGCGGCGGTGCTGGTCGCGTCCGTCGTCTGCCGGATGTCTTTGATATGTTCGCAGAGGGCTGTCAGCCCCACGGCTTGCAATATCTTGCGCTGTGCCATAGGCTTTTACCTCCCTTACCTAATCATTGCCAGACAGGGACGACAAATCCCCTTTAATAATGGCATTGGTGAGGTTCTCTACCTCCGCGTCCACGTCATTGATGAGGCCCTCGACCTCTGCCGTCAAGTCTTCCAAAGCCCCAGAAATCTGGACAAAGGCGGAGCCAGCTTGCTCCGCCATTGCCCTAATTTCCTTGATGTGGTCACAGAGAGTAGTCAACCCCTCGGTCTGCACTGTTTTATGCGCGGCCACGGGGTCAAACCCTCTTACTCGCCGCCCTGGGCTACGTCGTCAGCCAGGAGCGCTGCGATTTCCTCGGCAGTGTAATCGCTGATGTCGCTCTCGACCAGCAGGCTGGTAGCGGGGATGCCACCATCCTGTGCGAAGCCGTTGGCATCCGTGGTGCGGATGTTGCCAGCCGTGAAGGAGTTGGCAGCCAGCTTCTGCTGGACATCGGCAGCAGCCACGCCGCTGTCGGTGAGGTTGCCGCTGGCATCAAGGCCAGCGAGGTCGCCAGTCGTAGCGCCCGTAACCTTGTCTGCCTTGTCATTGTGGACATGACCAGCAGCCGCAAAATCGGATGCCTTGCTGCCGCTGTCGGTGAGATTGCCATTGGCATCAAGGCCAGCGAAGTTACCAGCAGTTGCGCCAGCCACTTTCTCAGCAAAGCCGGAGAAGTCGAAGGTACCGGTGTAGGCATCATACTTGTAGACGGGAGTCTCGTCCGTGCCTACATTGATGACGGCAACATTCGTGCCTGCGGGATATTCCTTGCCAGCGCCTTCCTTGAAGTCGGCGGTGGTGGTGAAATCATCCTCAACATTGTAAATGTTGTTCAGAACGCTTGCGGACAGGGCAGGCAGGTTGGCAAAGGTCACACTGCCAGCGGGCTTAAGAGCACCAACGAGCGCCGCATTGATAGACGCTTCAACCTGCGCACCGGTCTGGAAATTGCTGTCATTCTGAAGGTCACTTACCTTAGTGGGCAGCTCGGTCTTCTTGGCAAAGGTCAGCTTGAGCTGCGCAGCCAAGTTCTGAATAGTAGTTTTTGTGGTGATGTTCTTGCTAGGCATTTTCTTCTACCTCCATAAAGATACAAATTGAACTTTTCTTTGCGCGATGCTTTGGTTTCAGTCGCCATCGCCAGCGTTGCCAGAGTCTTCCTGTGCATTGTCGCCATCAAGAATTCTTTCGACATCCCGCTGAACTTCGGCCTCGTCAACAAGATCGCGTGTGGACATGACTTCTTCAGAATCCACAGCCAGGGCTTCGTGGCTGTCAAACGTCAGCCCGTGGCCGGCTTTTACTGCCAGCCGCCCGTCTCTCCCGTATTCAAGGCCGGGGCCTACGCCACTCGAAGGTGCACCTCCTTTGCTGAAAAGAGTGACGGCTACCTTGATGTCCCCTGCGGGACGACGCTGAGCATAGAAGCGAACAAGCCCATCAAGGGACTCGCAGCCTCCCATCATGCCAGCTTTATCCGCAATGCTGAAATAGCCGGGAACGCAGCCGCCCACAGGCACGAGGGCTTTGGTCGCATCCGTCTCCTCAACATCACACACGAATTTATAGTCCGGCGAACTTTCGCTTGCCGGAACCCAACCGCTTGCGGGCAGGGTCAAGATATAAGTGCCATAGTATCCGCCTATGGGGTACTTGGCGAGGGCTTCGTCGATATATTTCTGGACAGCCTTGATGGTGG
The DNA here is from genome assembly GCA_017940105.1 of Mailhella sp. GTDB lineage: Bacteria > Desulfobacterota > Desulfovibrionia > Desulfovibrionales > Desulfovibrionaceae > Mailhella. Next base: position 39,044 of record JAGAZG010000168.1, read on the forward strand.
CAAACGCCTCCGGGTCAATGGCCGCCGATACTGCATCCACATCACCGACTGCTGCGATGATGTCAAAAGTTGCCAGCTTGCCAACAATCGAGCTTGCCGGACGAATCCATTCAGGCTCTCCTTCCAGCACCAGATAGGTGTAGGGAACCTCGCCCAAATCAGGGTCTTCCGCATAGAGCAGCAGGCTCGTGCAATAGAACCCTGTCTCCACGTCTGCGCTGTTGATTTGAACCGTGACTTGGCACTCGCCATCAATAGGCGACCCCACATCACTGATTCTTGCATCCATGACATAATCCGCAGGAACCGTCATGGTCTTTGGTGTTTCTCCCTCTGGAATTGTGCCTTTGCCGACAGCCACTCTGGTATAGTGCATCTTGCACCGACCAGCCAGCACCTTGCCTATAAGGGCGATGCCTGGGAGGCTGCCATAGCATCCGTCTTCATACCTAGCCATTGTTTTTCCCCCTCATCAATCAATTCTTTTGGGTTTTATGCGGGTCTGTAACATCGACCCAGAACGTCCAGAATCGCCTCTGAGCGTCCTTTTGCTGTCAGGCAATATAGTATTCCTATCCTGCCGCTGAAACGCTCCATGGGCAACGCTGGCGTCCAATTCAGCCGTTCTTTCCGCATCAGGCATCGCTGTGTCCAAATGGCGTTCAATATTCACGCCCCTTGCTACTTCCATCCTCTCTGCATCTGTTCGGCTCGCATCTGGGTAAAAGCCCTGAATGTTTCTCTCAGAAAAGCCAAGATGCCTCACATCAAAAGGCTTTTCATGTCGCTGAGGAACATAAGGCGGCATATCACTGTCCAACCAGCTTCCTGTCATTCCCAGATGTTGCACATCAAATGGTTTCTCAAACGTCTGTGGCGTGTTCGGCGGCATATCTCCTTCAAACCAACTTTCAGCCTGTCCGATATGCAAAACATCAAAAGGCTTTTCAAATCTGTGCGGCTTATACGGAGGAATGTCGCCATACAGCCAGCTCTCGGTCTGTCCAATGTGCAGCACATCAATCTGCTTCTCGGAAGTCCGCCGTGCGCCTACATCCGTTCCGATGTCAGCCGCATACAGGAAACCGCCCCGTGTTATTTTCAGTTCTGCTCTGTACGTCCTGTATGTCCGAAGATATAACCGAAACCCAACACCTGCTGCAATCGTCCGCTTGATGGCATAACCAATCTGCTCAATCAGTTGCAGGCGCTCCTCATCCAGCTTGGTCAAATCCACATAAATTCGTTTCTTCGCAGGGTACACATCCTCGGATTCCAATTCCGTATATTCCACACCAAGAAACTCTGCGGCGGCCTTGATAACGGTGTCCTCGTCACCACTTGATAGCTGAGCTATCATCTTGACCTTGATAAACAAGCGGTATAGCTGGTCAGATGCACCACCTCGCTTCACACCGAAGTTAGCGCCATAGCGGTCGAGCACACTGCCTTCCGCATAATCAAGGTCATCCCATTTCTTGATAAGGTCTGCCTGTTCATGAACCGTGTCCAGCCCCCAGGCGAATATCGAAAACAGTTTTCCGATATTTGTCTCCACAGGCTTGCCGCTTTGCAGATTATCGTAATCTTTTCTGCTATACGCACTTGTCAATGCGTACAGCATTTTTGCCAAATACTTATTCACGATACATCCACCAGACTTTCCTCTGTCACGGCCTTCTCACGAGGCGCAATATCAATGTTCTTCCAGCCATAGTTCACTCCGTCGCCACTGATTTTCAGCTTGAAGTCAACAACCCCAGACACTTTGAACACTTCCGTGGGTATCGCCACGCAGATGACATCTTTTCCGATGTTCAGCCCGCCTCTCGTATTGCCTCCAATGTACCGCACGATACTGGCTTTGATTTGCTCAATGCCATCCAGCGGAAACTGGTCATTGGTCACGAGATTGTAAACCCTGACCCACACCGGCCTGGGCACAGGACGATTGAAATGCACATCATAAAGCTGGCCTGACGACGTAAGAACTGGAACAACGGTATCACCAAATGTCTGAATGCCCGCCGCTTTCCTCTGGAAAATGATTTTTGCAATGTCCTCGTCCAGCCCGCCATACGCCACAATCTCAATGGAGTGCGGTGGCAGCCCGTGCTCATTCTCAAAATCTGTATCATTCTCCTCACCGATAACGGCAATTACCGCTTCTACGCCTTCATAGATGGCAGCCACGATCGCGTCTATGTTCACGCCTCCGGCAAAGTCCACAGAAATGTAATACCTTGCTCTGAACTCAGCATCCGTCTCAGTATTCCTACCGCCCTCAAAGGCTGACACATTCGTCACTTCCATGATGCCAGACTGAGGATTCGTGATGACTGTGATGGTGTTTTCCGGGGTGTTTCCGTCTGGCCCGGGCACTACAGCAGTAGCAGGAAGAACCACCGACCCGTCACGGATAACGCCACCTTTCAGCGTGATGTACTGTATGCTCGCCACGGTTTCCGCAAGATAGCCCTCCGGCACATACACACCATCATCACCGCTGAAGGTCAAATAGCCGACAGCTTTCTGCGCTCCCAAGAGCCGCAGTCCTATCGCCCGCCCTAAATTCAAGAGGCTTGCTCCTACCGCCGTGTCCACGAAACGGCTGTTATATACATCCTCCAACGTGGAGAACAGGAGGTTCAGCATCCAGGCATAAATCCGCAGGAAAATCCCCAGCGGTGAGCGAACAGTCAGATTCGCGCCGGAGCCAAACAGTTCTCTAGCCTTATGCTCAAGAGCATCAAGCAGTTCTGCGTATGTTGGCCTACGAAAGCCCGCATCGGTCAGCCCCCAATCTGTTGCCTTTGCCATTATGCCGTCACCTCCAATCGTACCTTCTCACCGTTTATCATCGTTCCTTGGAACACTGCCGTGACGCTTCGGTTGTCGTATGTCACCTCAAGAGAATCGACCCTCTGCACATACGGCTCCTGAAATATTGCCTCACGCAGCACTTCTTTGACCTCGCTCATATCTACCTCGTTCTGATTCTTCCCAACGATGCGTTCATAATCCGTACCGTGGGTTTCATCCGCAAAGAACTCAGCTTTCCATGTCACGAGGGCATGACGAACATTTTGCACCACAGTATCTTCATCATAGATTTTCTTGAAATTGCCACCTTCGTCAAACACCAAGTCACGAATTTCCGGGTCTATCAAAAGCGTCATGTTGTCCATGCCATCACCCGCCCACTATGACGTTCGGACTGCCAACGACATGGTTGCCGCTTTGTCCGCAGCTCTGGCAAATCGTCACATCGCCAATGCGCGTCACTCCTCGCCCATTCACAAAAACCGTTGCCGAAGCACCAACGCTGACAAACGCCCCTCCATGCGGACAGTTGCACGGCCCTGTGTCACCCTTTCGGTGCGTCCCAAGGCCGTTGATAAGCACGTCAGGAGAAACGACACTATTCGTGCCGCTTCTTCCATGCGGGCAACAGGGAAGACCTATGTCACAGGTTCCCGTAGTGCTGTCCCCTAGTCTTGTTGCCGGTGGCATATTGCCCACCTCCTCAGTTGATATAGACCATCGGTGACTTAATCCGTATGTAATCCTTGGCTATTGCTATGAAGCTCCCGCCGTCCTCACTTGAAATGACGTGCGCATTATCTGGAATGCCAGGTGCAGAATAATTCCCTGACACTATCCCGCCTATGAATATGGCATCAGATGTCGCGTGATTGCGTTCTGTCAGCGGGTCAGCCTCTTTGCCGCCGGACACTGTGCTGTCAAGGTCATGGTCAAGATAAACCACCAATCCAACATCACCGACCGTTATCCAAGGCCGCACAATAAAACCGCCAGTTTTCATGCACATCACAGGGACGCGCAATATCGGCGGCTGGCTTTCATAATTGCCATGTTCCAGATGTTTCGACAAAGGCTGCACATTGACTGTCATCTTCTTTTTGTCAAAAGCTATGACTTTCACCGTAGCAGCCACGCAGACCGACTCCTTGAGTTTCTGATCATGCGTCTGCTCATACTGGAAACTGTTTACCTCAACCATTTCCTCACCACCTTATCCCGTATACGGCTTCAGCTCCATCGACGTTTTCCAATCACCTGTCCTGCCGCCAACGTGCTTGCCCTTTACCACCGTGAACTTCCCGTTAAGGTCACGGGATTCTATCCTGACCAGCTCTGCCGCCGCCACATTGTAATTCAGAAGGCAGGAACGCGAGATATTCTTTTCCTCTCGTTCCTCTGTTGAACCAGCTTTTTGCTTCGATTTCTTCTTGGATGTCTTCTGCGAGTTCTTTTTTGTCTCAAATGGAATGACATCCTTATCCTCATCAGAACGCAGAAGGCCATTCTGCGCCGACAGCGTAAGTCCGTTGTCGATGCTTTCCTCAGCCTTCGTTATGTATAGCTGGCCTGTCGTTCTTACAATAAGACGACTCTTGCACTCGCTCACCACAATCTCTGCCAATACCTGCCGCAATACTCCCCGGCATACACGGCCTCGCGGATAGCTCTTGTCAATCGACAATTCGCATTTCGCTACCTCGATGCCAAAGATGTTCAGGAGGTCACGAACAATGGCAGATGCCATGCTGTTCTCTGCGTAGGTCTTATTGATGAGCTTGTCCAAAATTTCGTCAGCACAGGGCTGAACAGTCAGCGTCGTTGTCCAATCCACTTTCGTCTGCTTATGCCGCAGACCAACTACCTTCCCTATCAGGATGCAGCCTACGTTGTCCTCATATCCGGCATTCAGAACCACGGGGTCATCCTTCTGGATATTCGCCCGCGTATTCGGCGAAAGGTTTGTCACTGTGACCGTTGCAACCGGCGGCTCATCCGTGTCCTCGAAAGGTATCTCAAACTTGAAATCCAGGCTATCGAGAGAATACTTATTTTTCCCGATGGTCAGGATTGCTTGCCTTATCCAGAATTCCATGTCATTCCACCTGCCTGTCATGGAGATACAGCTTGACCTGCTTTCCAAAATTCTTTGGCGTAACCTCTGAAATCTCATCCCCCGAAAGGCATGACGGAATAATCACAGGTATCGGGAACCGCTCGTCCTCCACAACATTGAACAGCGGTCGTCCGTATCGGATAATATCGCCGAAAGCAAGCACGTTCCCATTCACATCCAAGAGGTCAACCGTATAAAAACCGCCTTCCTCGTTGTACTTGATGGTGAACACGAACGTCTTGTCTTTCAGCTTGATGGAGAAGGAATATGGAACCTTCGACGCATCCACATCTATGTACTCCACTTCCGTGGTCAAGTCTATGAGCTGCAATGCCATATCCATCCTCCTTCCTGCCAAATCTAAAATGCCAGCCCATCATAGCCTCCCGTGAGTCTCGTCAACGGGGCTGCACTGCTGTACGAATTGTATGCCGCCGAAAATTGCTCTGCGGCAGACGAACTTACCTGCTGTGAAGAAACCATATTCAGCCCAGCATTGCCTGTCTTGGCAAGCTGCTGATTCGAGCTTTTCCCAGCGTCTTGGCTTGTCATCGGCTGCTGACCGTCCATCGGCACATACTCGGCAGATGTAATTTTCACCTGCTGAAGCGTTGCTGAGAACGATGCACCATCTTTGTTCTTGTAATCCCGCTTGAAATTCAGGCTGGTGAACACAAGATTCGTCATCCGCGTGACACCTGTATAAGTGAGGATGTCCCGTGACTCCCGCATTTCCTTCAGTGCCTCAACCGCGCTGTCACCACCGATTATCACACCAGATATGGAGAGCTTACCGGCAGCGTTGTTCACATGGTCATTCATGTCCGCACCGTTCTCAACCGGGTTCGATGTCACCGAGCTGCTGTAACTCTCGCTCTCGCTGTCAACTATACCCGTCTGATAAGGCTCAAACCGAACTGTGCCACCCTTGCGACCCTCCAAAACGTATGCCATGCTCTCCACCTCCTACCTGAACGAATACTGGTTCTTGAGCGCCATCCGCTCATACTCTGCTTCACGGAACTCTTGGAACAATTCTTTCACGGTGTCATACAACGATGTCTTCATGTCCTCAACAGTCTGCTCCGAGGCATTGCCATTGACCGTAATATTGATAACCGGAGCAAACGTCGATGACGAAGCACTGCTTTGGCTGTCCGGCGCAGTCTGTGCTGTGGCTGCCACAACTGCATCTGCTGTCTCGCCTGTTCCTGCGTCTGGAATAGCGTCAAGCACCGGCCCTGCGAAGTCACCCATCACGGAGTTCATCATGTCCGAGGCCAGCCCCTTGACATTTTTCAACAAGCCTGAGAACGAAGGTAGCTTGAACCCTTCAAACATCGGCTTCACGCCGAAATCAATGTCGGGAACTTCTGGCATGATCACGTCACCCATGACAGGGTTCACTCCAAAGGTTTCATCCGGCACATCTATTTTCGGCATGACCATCTCGGCAATTTCAGGCACAACATTCACAGCCAAATCAGGCAAGGCTGCCATGAACCCTTCAAACATCGGCTTCACGCCGAAATCAATGTCGGGAACTTCTGGCATTTCCACATCTTCCACAAGCGGACTTACATCAACCGTCATACCAGCTGACAGCAAATCTGCAAGCTGTTTCTCTTGTGCTTTGAGCTTGTCCGCTTGAATACTGATGTCCTCATCACCCGTGATACGGTTATACTCAGGAATATCAATGCCAAGCAAATTGCCAAGCTCATCACGCTGCGGAGCGATGTCACCGATGACAGGCTGTATCTGATAACTGACATCTCCGGACAGCATCTCATCCAACTGCTTCTTCTGAGCCGCAATCTTATCAGCCTGTATGCCCAGGTCTTCCAAACCTGTGATACGGTTATACTCAGGAATGTCAATGCTCAGGAGATTCCCCAGCTCATCAACTTCCTGTGCGTTGACCTTCGGAAGCTCAAGCTCTTTCGGCATAGAAGCCTCGATGCCTTTCGTCACGCCGCCGATAGTATCACCAAAGCCTTTGCCAACACCCAGCGCCATATTGTCGCCGATTTCTGCAAAAACCTTGGACGGAGATGCAATGCCAAGACTCGATTTCACATTGCTGACGATGTTGCTGAAGAAACCGGACACTTGGCTTGTCAGCCAACCACCAGCACTTGAAATGCCCTGCCATACACCCTGCACGATATTCGTACCGATGCTGACCATCTCGCCGGGGAGCGATGCCAAAGCACTAACGATGCCTGAAGCCAACTGCGTAACAGCATCCAGCACCTGTGCTATGCCATCACTGACACCGCCAGCCAAAGCCACCATCGCTTCCAACCCAACGCTTATGAACGTGGGAGCTTCGCCAGTGAAGAAGTCATACACCATGACCGGGATAGGCGCTATGAAGCCCATCAGCTCCGGCAATCCGCTCAGGATGCCTTCACCAAGGTTCGTGATGAACTCTATTCCCTGTTCCAGCATCCCTTGCCCATTCTCAGCAAAGAACTCATAAATCATGACCGGGACAGGGAACAGGACTTCAAGAAGCATCGGCAATCCGGACATAATGCCATCAGCCAAATCCTGCACCAGCTCCATACCAACATCAGCAAGGTTTCCAAAGAACGAACTTACATCATCCAGCGACGGCAAGCTGTCAAACAAGCTGCCGAAATCAGGCAAACTGAAATCCGTCGGCAGCAGTCCGGTGATGAAATCTATCACTCCACCGATGGTGTTGCTAAAGCCTTCACCGATACCGAGCGCCATGTTGTCGCCGATTTCCGCAAAGACTTTCGACGGAGATGCGATGCCCAGGAACGACTTGACGCTATCGACTATCTTCCCGAAGAAACCAGGTATCATGCCGATTAACCACTCACCTGTCTCAGAGATTCCTGTCCACAAGCCCTTCACGATTGCAACGCCGACATCTATCAACAGTCCGGGGATGTTCATGGCCGCATCAACCAACGCACCGCCTATGCTGACTATCGCTGACAACACATCAGGCAGAGCATTCAATATGCCGCCAGCCAAATGTAGAATAAGCTCAACGCCTGTCTGCACTAAAGCTGGCGCTTCGGCACGAATGTAACCAACGATGGATTCAATCAGCGTTGGCAGGTTCGACAGAAGGGCTGGAATGGCATTGATGATGCCCATGCCAAGCGTCGCAAGAAGCTGACCGCCCTGTTCCAACATGGCTGGACTGTTCTCAGCAAGAAAATCAAAAACTCCTGCCAGTACCAACGGAAGCTGGGCCGCAACTTCCGGCAAGCCCTCCGCAAATCCTTGAGCAAGCGTCTTTGCAAATTCCATACCCTGACTGGCCAAATCTGTCACAGTGGCAATCGCATTGGACATATTCGTGGACATACCACCAGCCGACTGTCCCAGCTCATTCCATCTGTCCTTGGTTGTGCCAAGCAAAGCATTTGCTGCACCAATGTCTTCGGCATTGAATATCGCTGAAATCGCATTTCTCCGCTCATCATCCGTAAGACCAGCCATTGCCTCATTCAGTTCCGGGAATATCTCGGTAAAGCTCCGCATATTTCCCTTAGCATCCCTGACATCCACGCCGAGATTCTTCAGCGCAGCAGCCCCTTCTTCTGTTGGCTGGGCAATGCTCTGTATCACATCGCGCAGCTTCGTTCCTCCCTCGGCTCCTTTCAGGCCGTTATCAGCCAGTATGCCGAGAGCTACCGATGCCTCAGTCCCCCTGCCAGCCAAATCGTTGGCTGCACCGCCTACTTGGAACATGGCTTTCGCCAGTTCCGTGGCGTTCATGTTGGTCTGGGAGAACAGTTCATCCTGCTCATTCTTCAGAACTGCTGTTACGCCAGACAGCACTGCACCGCCGACTTGGGTCATGGCTCTTAATCCGGGCATCACGCGATCAGCAACAGCAATCTGGACACCTTCGAGGGCGCTTTTGAACAATGTCACGTCACCTTCAAGGTTATCCAACTGCGTAGCCGCCATCCTTGCAGCGGCTCCCTGTGCTTTCTCAATGGAGCCATCGAGTTCATCCCAGCGTTTTTTCGATGTACCAAGCAAGGCGTTTACCGCCGCAACATCGTAGGAATCGAAAATCTTGGTAATCGTCTGAAGCCTGTCCTCGTCAGTCATCTGCGACAGGGAATTCCCCATTTCTGAGAAGATGTCGGGGAATGCCCGCATCTTGCCTTCCGCGTCAAATACCTTGACGCCCAATTCCTCAAGAGCAGCAGCGCCGTCCTTTGTTGGCTTCGACAGTTTCAAGAGCATATTTCTGAGATGCGTACCACCTTCAGCACCCTTGATACCGTTATCAGCCATTACGCCCAACACTTCGGCAATCTCTTTCGTACCGCCAGCCATGACCTTCGCCGTGCCGCCGACTTGCAGCATGGCCGAGCCAAGCTGCTCAACGCTGGTATTCGACTTGGACGATGCCATTGCCATCTGGTCAACCATGACGGTTGTCTGCTCGGTCGTCAGCCCCAAAGCTGATGCCGCATCAGTTACCATGTCAGATGCCGCAGCAAGCTCCATGTTACCCGCCGCCGCAAGGTTCAGAACCGTTGGCAGCATACTCATGGACTTCTCAGTGTCATAGCCAGCCAAAGCCATGTAGTTCAAAGCGTTTGCCGCCTCAGTCGCCGAGAAAGCTGTATTGCTTCCCATGAACTGTGCATACTCCCGCAAATTGCCCTCGAAGTGACCGAACGTAGTATCGACCGAGCCGACCTCATTCTGCAAATCAGACACGGACTTGCCCATCGTCGCAGCCACCTGCGACATAGCCTTGTCAAAATCCATGCCAACACTTACAGACGAAGCGACAAATCCACCCACTGCAACACCAGCCGCTGCTACCGCAGCTCCGACGCCAGTCAGGACTGTACTCAACCCGCCGAACCTAGACCCAGCGGATTCAGCCGCAGCTCCAAGCTGGCTCAAATGACCACTTGCACCGCCAGCCGCATTGCCCAGGTTTCCAGTTGCGCTTGAGGCTTGCTCCGCCCCCCGTATCAGGCTCGTAAATCTCCCCTGCACGGAAGTTATCGCACTACTGAAACCTGTGCGGATAGTCTGGATGGGATTTCGGAACGCCTCACCGATTCGGCTGACCCCGCTGGACACCCTATTGCTGAACTGCTCATAGCTTGCAGACGCAGAGGCAAAGGCGCTCACCGCAGATACACCGACCTGCCGCGCTGCCCCCGTCACACCAGACCGAAGGGATGCCGCAAAGCTCCTGCCACTATCGGTAGCCTCAAGGAATGACCTGCGGAACGTGGATGCAAGGCTGTTTGCCTGACTGCCAGCTTCATTCAGATTGTTCGTCAGGTCATGCAAACCACCTTGCGCCCCGGACGTGTTCGCATTCACATTTATGGTATGCTGGCCATTGCTGCCCAGCGTACTCACGAGGTTTTGAATATTGGACTGTGCTTGCTGAGTGTCAGCATTCACATGGATGTTCTGATGCCCAAGCCCAGATATGAGATGCTGGATGCTTGCTTGCGCTTGCTGGGTGTCAGCAACAGCACGAATCCGATAGACTAGATTACGAGCCTCCTCCACAGGTCATCCCTCCCTTCTGTCATTTTTTGTGCCACTCATTCTGCCACAGCAGACGTGCTTGCTCCGCCTCGGCGAATTCATACAAATCCATCGACTTAAGCTCGGCATAGCCCAGGCCGTTCATGCAGAATACGAGCCGCCAAAACCTCTCATTGAGCCTCGCTCTTTTCCTTGCTGCCTCCTGGCTGATTTCGTTCTCCAAGAAAATTCTCGATTTCCCGCACCAGCTCACCCGGCGTGGCAAGGTCTTCCTGCGCATCGAAATACTTGATGCCGCTCTTTGCAACTTCCGCAGGAGCAGTCACGCAGCCCTTGATAAGAGCATCTGCATACTTTGCCGTATTGCGACGACCATTTGCGGGATTGATGTAAAGGTCAGTCAAGTTCGAATACCAAGAGAAGGTCACGCTTTGCAGCGTAAATTCCATGTCGTTCACGATAACCACTTTTGTTCTTGCCATGATACAAGCTCCCTTCATTTCCTTATGTTTATTGATATAGGCTAATTAGGTAACATTAGGCATATAATACATTTACCTAAATTACCTATTACCTCTATTTTTCTATTCTATTAAGATTAAATGTTTCAATGTTCCATATAGGTCTAAAGTGTTGATATATCAAGGGTTGAGAAGTGGAACAAGCATGGAACAAACGCCGAAACCTTGACACAAACAAGTTGGAACATTGGCTTGAATTTCGTGCCTAAAATGTTCTCGAATTTCCTTTTTCATGCCTAAAAGTCATTTGTTTCACTTGCTTGTTCCACAATGTCTCAATGCTTGATATAGATATCCGGGATAAGGAACACAAACTGAACATCAGGTGCGTCCTTGCCCCTCACGCGGTCAGGCGTTTTCTCGACGATGCAGTTCTGTGCGAAGAACACGATGCCGCTCTGGTCGTTTGCGTCCGTCACGGCAAGGTTTGCCATCGTGTGCGCTTCAGCACAGGCTTCAAGGAACGGAATGTCCGGGGACTCCTGCTGAAGCGTGATGGTCAGCTTGCCAGCACGATTCGCATTGCGGATGTATGTGCTGTCGCCCTTCACGCCTTTCTTCAAAGACGTATTCGCCTCATCACGGGCGAGCGTGAACAGTGAGTCACCGAACATACGGATTTGCCTATTGTTGTAGGTTACGTTGACCTTCAACGGGTCATAAGTCGATAACATGGTTCATCCCTCCCTTACAGCGAAGCGCGGAGAGCGCCCTTGGTCTTCACCTTATGGATTGCGCCTGCAAGCAGGGCCTCCCAGGTGATGTCCGGCATTACGCGGTTCCTGCGCTGTTCCTCCGTGCTTTCCGAATACTTCGGGATATTCACGGTGTAAACGCCAGCGCCGCTCTCGGCATCCCTTGCGATGATGTTATTGTCCACCGCCTCGTCCAGTGCTTGCAGCACCGCCGTGGCAATGAGGCCGAAACCAGCATCATCATAGTTGATGTTTGCATTGGTGAGCAGGATGTCATAGAGCAGATCACGCATCCGCTTTGCAATCCAGTCACCGCCAAGCACAACGTCAATGAACTCACCATTGAGGCATACGCCCTCTTTGACGTACTGGCGTTTGTACTCCTCAGTCAAGAAGTTGACGTGGTTCTCAAGGAGCTGGTCACGTTCGCCATCGGTCAGCTTGGGCAGCGTAATCAGCTTGATGCCCTCGCTCGTGGTAGCATTGCCATCCTGCGGACGTTTGAACTTCCAAGTCACGCTGTACGGATAGAACGGCGCGACATTGCCAAGGTAGGAGGCATCTGGCTCCTCATTCATGTGGTCTGTGTCAGCATAGATGACAGCGGCGCGGGCCGTCTCACATACGAAATTCTTGTCATCGGTTTGTCCGATGTAGAATTTGCGATGGTCTTCCACGCCAGCCCCCAGCTCTGCCTCTGTCGGTTCACTGGCCTCAGCAAACTTGGAGAGAGCCTTAACATACTCCGGCTCGTCACGGTCAGTCAGGAACACATACCAGTCGTTGTCCTCATCGGACTGGAACTGCTGGATAGTCTTGATAAGGTTGTCAGGTGCACTCAACGCATCCGAACCATTCACAAACGTGCAGACCTGCTCGGAAGGCCATTCCTGCGTCAAGTCCGCATCTGCATAAACAGTCACGAATGCGGGGATGGTATCGGCCTCGCCCTTCTCGGTTGCGGTTGCCACCAGATTCAGGCCATCCGCTTGCAGATTGTAAGTCTTTCCACCTTTCGTGAAGGACGTGCCGTTGAACAATGCAGGAATCTGCCGCCACTTCGTCACCTTTGCGGACGTGGTTGCGGAAATAACTGCATTTTCATCACCACCAACCTTCACCCAGATGCCAACTCCTGCTTCCAACGGCCATTCCAGATTGCCGTCAGGGAACGTGGCGGTGAACTTTGCAGCGGTAGCAGGTGTACTGCTGGGCGGCTCGAACCCCACAATTTTGATTTTGCTCACCAGCGTTTCAGCCAAGGTCGTCTTGCCTTGGTTGAACAGCGTGATGGCTTTACGCAAAATCTTTGCATTGGGGTGCGGGCCGTCTTTGCCAAACACAGCTTCGACGACATCTTTATCCCTGTAAGTGGCTACCGGGACAGCGCCGGTGGTAGACACAAGCAGGATGTCAAGGGTTTCTTTTGTCTTAGGCAGCGCATCACGCTGCACCACGACAATTACATCTCTTGATGCCATGTGCTTTTCCTCCTGTCATCGGGGCAACCCTTTGGGATTCCCCGGATTTGTAATGATGGTTGTCGGCTTTTCATCGGTTCGTATGTATTTGAACCGAATGTCAACGCCGTATCGACGCACCGTGTCTTCAACTAGAAAGCTCGTTCGATTGCTCACAGGCCCTACGTTGTAAATCACGATGTCACCGTTATTGGTATGGATGTTGTGCGCGTCCAGCAGGAAAAACCCATGGACTTTTTCTGCCAGTTCCATCGCCTCATCCTCGCCGTAAATATAGCCATCCTCTGCTTCACGGTTCATGCTGCAAACTGTGAAGGACATGGTTGCTGATACTGGCTCTTGGCGCTGAAGCACATAGCCTTCATCAGCTTCCACAACCTTATGCAGACCGAACGCATGGTTTGATATTCGTGGGGTCAGAACACTGTAATAGCAATACGGGTATACAGGCTTGTCAGCGACCTGTTCTGACAAAACCACGGGGCAGCCAAGGTGAGCTTCCAGCCGAGCCACAATTTCGTTGCGGGCTTGAATAAATCTCATTTCTTGACCACTCCTTCCACAAGAAACCTGCGCATCGGGTGAATGGTGTTATGATTCAGTTCCTGCTTCACGGTGTAAAGCTGTCCGTCATAGGTATCACGGATAATATGTCCAGGCTGAATGTCTACCGGGTCATCGGTGTAGAGCTTCTGCGTGTTCTCCTCATAGGAGCCTTCCGGCAGTTGCTTCCAATCCTTGTCAGACACCGGCATCACGATTCCCCAGAATGACGCAATCGGCTCATCGACTGGCTTTGATTGCCCGCCGTTTGCCGGATCACGCACAAACGTCCTGTTCGATACTGTCAGGATATGCAGCAAAGCCCGTGGCAATCTTGGTGTCGCATAGAACATCAGGAATCCACCACCTTGTATGCAATCCTGTCACGAATATGCGTACCAGTCTCGTACAGTGTCGTATGCTGTCTTTTCTTGGAGAAATCTGACTGCGGCTTCACACGGTTCGTGTCGATATAGTTCTGAACCAGTTGTGCCGCTTGCGCACCTATGGAGTGCGCTGCGGCTTCTGGCGTGGTCTGCTCCCTCAGTACCTTGGTCAATGCTCCTGACACAATCTCCGCCAGCTTCCCTTGGTCTGCATCGAAACTCGCCCGTATGAACGACCGTTCCGGCATTTTGCCCAAACCGTATTCATGGATAGCTGCGATTTTCAGGACTTCGGAATCTGCGGTTCCAACGATTCCCACCAGTATACTTTTTTCCTGTATCTTCTGGCAGACATTTTGAAGCCTCTGAAAATCTGATAGGATTACACTTACGTCTTCCATGTCAGTACCTCCGGTAGAGGTTTATGAGCTGCAACCACTCAGCATGAGTTCCTTTGTCAAACTCCCACGATACGTCGGAGATGGAGAATGCCGACAGCCCCTGCGACCCGCTCTGCAAGTTCGTGTATGCTTGGGAAACCATGTCCCACAGCAAGCCTTCCAAATCGGCTGGCAGGGTCTGCGGCTCATCCTCGGTGGCATCTTTCGGCAGGACATACCCTGCCGTATAGCTCACCTCGATGACCCGCTTCGGCCTAACGATGTCATAGGCTATCCCCTTTCGCCATCCCGCTTTCAGCCAGCCCTCATCGCGGTAAATAACGCCAATGCTGGCAGTCTGCGCAAAGTCATAACGGCTGGGGTCAACCAGAACACCTTCCTCTTTTACGAAATCCACGCTGATAATTGGGTACTCCATCAGAACAAGCTCTTGCTGTCCGTCTGCGTCATACCACTGATGGTACGACTGCTTGCCGAAATGCCGACCAGCTTGGCGTTCCACCCACGCTGAGGCTTTGTTTATCAGCAGCGTGATGACTTCATCCATCTGCTCGTCCTCGACGTTTGACAAGCCCAGCATCAGCTTCATCCGTTCCAATGTAGTCAAAGCATTGTCTGCAAGCATAACGGCCTCCTGCAAAACAACGGCGAGCTACTGCCCGCCGTCTTCATTCTTCTGCTTATTCGATTTCTGCGGCTCAGGCTTCTTCGCGGAATCCTTCGTCTCGGCAACAGGCTTGAGCGCCTTATCGCTTGACGGCCCCACGGGCTTATAGATTCTGGGCATCATAGCCGCCTCCCCTCAGACTGCCTGGACGTTCTTATCGCCCAGAGCAAGGGCTGCCGTGCTGTTCGCGGCAGCGGCACCAGAGAGGGTGAGCTTCACATAGTTCTTCAGCCCCAGCAAATCAAGGTCAATGTTGACCACATCGCCGGCCGTCACATCGCTGATGGTATACACGCCACCCGAAGTATGGGTTTCGGGAAATACCAGCTTATCCGTAACAGCCTCTGCTGCCGTGTCGGCATCTCCGTGCGTGACCGTTACGGTCAATGCACCTGTCGTGCCGACCTTTACAGCGAGGATTGCGGAAAGGAATCCGGCTCTCTCAATGCTTTCTCCTGATGCGTAGGGCTGAACCCTCACATTTTGAATCAATTCGCGTTTCATTCTGCTCTACCTCCCATCATCACACCGGCACAGCTACCTTGGTGGCAACGGCGAAGCTCTCCTCATGACGGAGGCCGATGTCCACATTGTCGATAGCACGAATCAGCGTCTGGTCATTCTCGAATGCAGACACGAGAGCACCAGACTCATCCGTCCAGGAACCCTCACGGCTGGTTTCGATTTCCAGAGCGCCCTGCTCGCCGATGATGAGGTCATTCCAGTTGCCGAAGATGATGCTGGTCTTGCCACTGTTGGTTTCCAACAGATTCGTGGTCTGGTATGGATAGCCGACCAGTGTGTGGTTCTCGTTCATCTCCTTGGCGAAGATGAAGCCACCTACATCATCGCGCATAGCCTTCAGGAACTGCTCTACGCTGGTGTTGAACACGAAGCCCAGACCGTCAGCATAGACGTTGTTCTTCAGCACAGAAGCTACAAGGTAGTTCGGGAAAGCGGCAGTCAGCACACCTGCGCTGCTTGCGTATGCGGCATCAATCGCAGTCACGTCGATGTTCTGGACGTTCTTGTTCTTCATAATGCCAAGGGGCTGGAATTCACCGCCAGAACCAAGCAGAGCACCGTAATCAACACCGAGAGCCATCTGCTTCGTGATGTCCTGACCAACGATGACATCGTTGTCAAAATTCGTGGAGCGAAGCAGGTCATTGCTCATCGGAATGAGAGCAGTCAGCTTCTTTGCGGAGAGGCGGAGATTGCCGAACTTAGGTGCAGACTTGGGAATCGCACGATTCTCGCCAGTAAACAACGCACGGGATCCAGTCTTAATCTTGGGAATGTTGAGGTTGCCATTGGACATACCGAGCCGACGAGCGCCAAGGCTGTAAATGACAGTGGCGGGATAAAGCAGCTCAATGATTTCGTTGGCATAAACCTCCGGCACGAGATAGCCGCCCTCGCTGGGATTCGTAGCAGACAGAGCTTTGAACTCCTTCGCCATTTCGCTGTCATTGAACTTCTGCTCTGCATTATAGGCAGCCCTCTCGAAGTCACCCTTGGAAGCATGGATGCACTTCACAGCACGTCCAAACATACCATAGACTGTCTTCTTGCGTTCAGGTGCGGACATTGAAGCGATGCGAGCTTTGAAGCCATCAGGCTTGTCCTGCCCAGCAGTACCAGTCAGGAAGATGTTGGCATACTTGCGACCCGTCTGCTGGGGCTTTGCACTCTTGGTTTCAGGAGCCGGAGCCTCACCTTTCTTGTCTCCGTTCTGAAGTGCATCCAGTGCCTTCACTACGGTGGCAAAGAAGTCTGCCGGAATCTCCGTCTGGCCTTCTTTTGACTTGCCCTCATCGGCGTTGTCAGTACCTTCATCTGCGTTGCTGTTATCGGCATCGCCCTCATCAGCTTCGCCACTTTTGGACTCGCCATCCTCACCGCTTCCTACGATGGCTGCAAGCTCGCCGACGATTTCCTCGACGGTGAACCCTTCAGCTACATCCTCGCCAGCTTCTTTGCGGGCCTTGCGCTTTTCGCTGAGGTTGTTGTAGATTTTGGCAATAATCTCAGCAAGTTCTTTCTGATTCAGCTTCATTTCGATTTACCTCCTGTTTCTTAGGGAACAATCTCAAAGACCATTCCAGACGACTTCATGCCTTTCTGCGGCTGGTCTTCCTGCTGCTGCGGGCTGTCACTCAAGAGCGGGTCGAGAATGTCAGTCAGCTCACGCATGACAGCGATGAAAGGCTTGATGGCTTCCAGCTTTGTGCGGGTCAGCTTCCCGGCTTTCGCCTCGGATGCAATCTCGTCAACCAAGGTTTTGAGTTCCTCAGTCCCGGACTGCAACGACTTCACAGCGTCAATCTTTGCCTGATTATTCATGGCCCAGGTCACAATCGACACTTCCCACAGCCGGATTTCTTTGAGATGCCGGATGCCAGTGATGCTGTCGAAGTCATACTTCACAGTATCATAGCCAATCGACATCTCTGTCAGGACTCCATCTTTCAGAAGAGTACGGATGTCCCGTCCCGTCTGAGTGTCGCTTATCTTGCCTCTGATGTAGAGGCCGTGGTCATCCTCTTTCAGCTCCAAGGGCTTGCCTATCGGCAAGTCATGCCCTCTGTGCTGCGACAGGATTTTGATGCGACTGAAATCCTCAAGGATTGTTCTGGCGAACGCTCCTTTTTCGATGATGTCATCACCATCATCCTTGTTGCCGAAAACGGCAGCATAGCCAGAGAACTCGCCCTCCTCGTTCGCCTCTTTCAGCTCGAACTTAAAGGACTTATACTCTCTGCCGGTGTTTTCGTTGTCCATGCAACGTACCTCCTTTCCTCGGAATGTCATATCTTAAAAACCGCCGTAGGTGAGGTAACACCGGCAGTTAATAAGCTCTCCTGGGCGGTTGTCATTCGGGTCACGGGGGTAAAGCAACCCGTTCGAGAACTTCTCGTCGATGGCCCGCGTCTCACCTTCCAGCTTGACGTGGTTTGCCTTGCCGTGCGTCCCATCCCTGGGGTCAACCTGCGGCCTGTGATGCCACGTCTTAGTCTGCGCCCCGGCAGCTTTCATCATGTCAAACTGCCCTGTGGCGAGAGCCGTCATGGTTTCCTGACGGGCAATCAGTTTTGCCCTCGACTTCGTGGTTCCCATCTCCGCCAGAATTTCTTTTCTCAGTTCTGCCTGACTTGAGCCATTCGCCACGCCAGCGGCAACAATTTCAGCCACACGCTTCTGCGTTGTGGCCTCGATGCCGACGATTCTCTTGCCGCCGTTTATCTTGGCTGCGCTGACAAATTCAGGACGGTCAATAGAGGTCAGGGTATAATTCTCCTGATTGATGGCCGCCCCATCATCGTATGCCTTTTTCCACAACGGCAGGAACAGCTCGCCCAGCTTTTTGGCTTCCTCTTTCCAGTCAAGCAAGCCGGAAACAACAGCTTCGGCCAGCAAACGCTGTTCCTCCTCAGACATCACGTTCCACAGCTCTGCGTCGAACGTGCCATCCGGCAGCAGGAACTGTTCCAGCTTGGCAAGAGCCTCATTCATGCCGGCCTTGTCCTTCAAGCCAAGAGCTTTCGCTACCGCAGATTGCTGCTCCGTGAAATGCCGGGTTACAGCAACCTCGAAAAGCCGTGCATCTTCCTGCACGGCTGTCGCTTCCTGCCGAAGCAGGAGGGCGATATTGAATTGTCGTCCCTTCTCGCCATGTTCACTGCTGAGGCCGAGCGTGTCTTGCATCAATGCTTGTGTCACATCAGTCGGGTTGTCACCCTCGTTTACGAACAGGTCATTGATGCCGATACGGAACACATCGCCATTGTCAGTGTCAGGCAAGTCCAGGAGCCGCCTAGCCTCATTCCTCGTGAGCAAGCCACCACTGTACCCCTCTATGGCTCTTGTCTTGTCGAATTCTTTGTCGTAAGGAATTACGGCTTCATACCGCCAGACGATGTTCTCGCCAAACAGCGGAATGAGCTGCTTGTTTATCGCTTCCTCACGGTTCCTGATTTTCGGTGTCAGCACATTCTTTGCATAGATGTACTGCGCCGCGTCAGCCGTCGAGCGATTGCTGTTCTCGGTGATGCCCATGATTTCACGAGGCACACCAAAATGTTCAAGGACTGCATCGCGCATGGCTGTGCGGCTTTCGATGAAACCGAGGTTGCCGCCGTTGGCGTTGCCCATCACATGAATGCTGACATCGCCGGACAGGGCAGCCGCCTTGTGGCTGTTCTCCACACCTTTGTGCTTCTGGTTCCAGCGGGCCAGGAATGCGTCACGCTGTTCCTTCGTCGCATTCGGCATACTGAACACAACAGGCGGCGTGGCATCGTTGTAGAAGAACCGCTTCTGGAACTTGGCAGCGTACTCATCAATCTCAACCTCGTCCGCAATGCTTTCAGCAATGCCCAGCCCTCGCATGAACGGGTCAAGGGGGTTGAGCTGCTTCATCACAAACATATCATCCACAGGGACGGTCATGTTCAAACCACCCGGCGAGACTATCGAGTATTTCGGACTGCCGAGATACGGCGTGGCCTTTACCCAATGGGGCGGGACGTTCCACAATTCCACCGGCATACCGCTTTCATTCCTCTCAATCAGGAAATAGCTTTCGCCGACGAGCATCAGGTATATCTCGTGCAGCCGCCACATCGCAGAACTCGTCATCTCATACAGCGGGTTCGGCTGTCCCATGAAGTCAAGGAAGGGATGGCTCAAGACCTCGACTTCTGTGCCGTCCGGCTGGATTTGATACAGCTTGCCTTCGATGTTCGCTAGATCGCTGGCAATCCTGTCCACCACCGCAAGCCGGGGGCTTTTCGAGAACATGGCAAGCCATTCCGACGTGTTCATGGTCGGTGGTCTTGTCCACCTCGATATGAAGCTGTTACGGTTGCTGTCCGTGTACGCTTCTTGCGATTTCTTTCTCCCAAACAGGGTATCAAATATACTCATAATCCACCTCAGAACGAGAAACCAAAGTCTGGTATGCCGTTTTCCAGTTCGGCATAAGCGTTTGCCGATGCGTCAACCATATCTTTCAACGCCATCACGGGGAAATTCTCCAACTGTCTGAAATACTCATCATTCCATTCAGCGGTCATAACATCAACATTCCCAGCCAGCCACTGCGATGAAAACGGCTCGGCACGAGTTATTTTGTCACCCGTCTCTGGCATCGTAATCACATGGAATCCGCCGAGCAGTCTTACGAAACTCTGCACTTGGTCTTTACCGGCCTGTCCGGGGTCTTGCGGCAAGCGCACCGTGACATTGCCATAGAGCGCATTGTCGCTGACTGCCGTGTTCCTTATCAGCCGTCTAACGTCAGCGCTGTTCTCACGAACATTTATCACATCCGCAATAACAGTTCTGCCGTCTTTCCGCTTGCCCATCAAAACGCCAGCCGTGCAAGCGCTTTCCTTGTTCTCGCTTGGTATGGTCGCAGCCAAATCCCAGGCTCGAACCCAACGAACAACATCTGTCGGCACCGCATTGAGCATTTCGCCCACTTTCGACCTCTTGAAGTAGAACCCGGCAGCAGGGCGAATTTTCCAGTTGCCTCTGAGCAATCGTTCTTTCTCCACGATGCCGAGGCCGTGCAGGTTCGCCAGATATGACGGGTTGCGTTCCAGCAGAATCTTGTTGTCATAGATATTCGATGCTATGAAGGTCACGCTTTTGCAAAACTCTGGCTTGAAGTCAGGGTTGCCTTTCAGCATTTCCGTCAACTCGTCTACGGAATCAGCCCACGTTATTTCTTCCGCATCACGGAAAAACCAGCGAATCTTTCCAGACCGTTCGGGTATCGGATAGCCAGTATCTTGGTCAATCCACCATGCAATAAACTTGGCGACCCAACTATCCACATCGGGATTGCAAGTCGCTCTGATGCAAGGCTTCACGCCACAGGTACTGCGGTTTCGTGATAGCATATAGAAAAACTGCGTTTCGGAGAAATGGCACAGCTCATCAAAACCCAAATAACAAATCTGAGAGCCTTGCCATTTCGGCAAATCGCGGTCGCCGTCGATGTGCATAAAGGACACTCTCGCCTTGCCGTTAAACGTCCAATGAGGCTTCGGACTGGCCTTATATACAGCGCTTCGTAAAAGGCCATATATCTGCATACTTTCGTCCAACAAACCACCGTCAATGGTTATCTGCGTGGCATTCTTACGAAAAATTGTCGCGGTATAGCCATCCACGTTCATGTGACGCAACGGTTCAAGAAGCAGAGCATACGTCTTCCCGCCGCCAGCCGCCCCACCGTAAATTGCGATGTCGGCATTTGTTGCGAGGAACTTTTCTTGCGGCCCTCTCTGCGGCTTAAGAATCATCTTTACCACTCCCATTGTCCGGCAAGTAAATCTGAACGTCCTGCTGTGCATTTTCGTCGATTTGCTCGCTATCATTGACAGGGCAATAGTCGCGGTATTTGTCCCTCAAGCGATTTTTCGCAAGGAAAATCTGCATCGTAGCGTTGGGAGGTATCTGCTTCTTCACCTTTTCTATTTTCAAGATTTTCCCAGATTCAGGGTCAATCGTTGATTTGATTTCTTCGACATAGGCGCGTCCGCAAGCAAGGTCAATCATCGAAGTTTCGATGTCCAGGTTCGGCTCGGTTTTCGCTTCCCTCAACGCTTTCTGAAATTGAGGATACTTCGTCTGCCACGAATAAAAGGTTC
Organism: Mailhella sp.; assembly: GCA_017940105.1. Taxonomy (GTDB): domain Bacteria; phylum Desulfobacterota; class Desulfovibrionia; order Desulfovibrionales; family Desulfovibrionaceae; genus Mailhella. The sequence continues at coordinate 60,865 of JAGAZG010000168.1, forward strand.
GTTCTTTTATGCCCATTTTCTTGATGATTTGCTGGTCGGTCAAACCAAGTTTTGCCCACTTGCAAACCATTTCAAGACCTTTGCCCTCTATCCACTCTTTATAAACACCGATTCCCACCTCAATCACCCAGATACTTTTCTGACAGGATGCGGAGGAAGTCTAGTTTGTTTTTCGGGTCTAGCCCTTCCTCGTCAATCATCTTCTTTACGGCTTTGGAAATGATGTCAGCCGATTCCTGCGGCAAGGCATTTGAACCGAAGATGCTAGTCATCTGCACCCACTGTTCCTCGCCTGTATAGCCAGCCTCGTCCATCGCTTGCAACGTCAGCTTGGTCATAGCATGGATTGCAGCCCCGATATTCTTCACATCTGCGAAGCCCTGGTATTTTGCCAGCGCCTCAAGGAATGGCTTATATTCCTCGATGCTTGCCACACCAACGCAATCCGGTGACATACGCTTCACAGCCTCGATGAGCTTGTCCATGTCGTTTATCTGGTGCGGCAGGAACGTAAACACGATGTTCTTCCACTCGAAAGTCATAACTGGACTCAGATACTTGTCAATGTCCTCATGCACTTCAGCCAGCACATCTTTTCCGGCATACGATTCAATCATGTCGTCCACATCGTCAAGTAGCTTCGCCAGTTCCTTCAAAGTGGACTGATCATCGAAACCGGAAATTGCATTATGAGCAATCTGCTTTGCCGTTATTTTCGAGCGATTCAGCCCACTCACATCAAGAATAACATAAAACTCTTTCAATCCAGCATCCTTGCCGGAGCGTATTCTGTGATGCCCAGAAATAATCTCAATCCTCGTATCATCCTGCGTCAATGCGCAGAACGGGAGAGATTCTAGCTGACCACGTTTTTTGATGTTATCGGTCAACTGCTTTTGCATCTCCGTCTTCATAATGCGAGCATTGATGTCCTGCTCACGAATATGGTTTGCAGCTACCTTTGCGATAACCAAGCCTGAACCCATGTCAGCTATTTTCTCATATTCTATTTTTTGCTTTTCGCCCGTTCCGTTCTCCACTTCTTTTCCCTCCTGAGCCATTCAATCAACGTCTGCTTTTCAGTTCTGTCTTTCAGCTCTGACACATAGGTCAGTCGATAACCAAACTTTGGGTCTTTTTCCCGTTTCGTCAGCTTCATAATGCCACGCATTTCTTTCGCTTCAGGGTACTTTGTCATCTGCACTGTTTTGAGCGTTTTTGCTTTTTCGCGCTCCAAGTCTGTGCAAAGTCCGAGAATGAATTGCCTATTCTGTGCTACCATCGTCAGCAAACGATTCAAGCGGTAAACCCTATGCGGGACTGTCATTCCATACATCACAAAAACGGAATCTGATACCAGTCCGCCAAAAGCTCCCATCGTCAGGGCTGCTTTATCCAAACCAAAAACACCGGCAATTTTTTTGTCGATGAACAAAGCTATGTTTATCTGCGCAGCCGCCCCCGTGAAATTATGCGTCCACAGCTTGCGGTAATACTGCGCTGACTTCGACTCAATCCGGCAAACTTGAATGTCGGAGGTTTCCTGTATCTCATAATCAATAGGCAGCATAGGGCAATCGAGAGGCAGCAATTCTGACTCGTTTGGCCTGTCAATTTTCTTGCCTTCTGCCAATTCAACGGCTTCATCCGGGCGGTTCGTCGTCAAATATACGTTCACGCCATTTCTTACGCCATACCTTGCAAACACAGGAGAACCTGCGGTGGCTCCGGGGACATTTTCCTCGTAGCAAAGCACCAAGCACTTCGCGTCTTTAACCAAGTCCATGAACTGCTTCAAGCCCGTCTTCGGGTCAAACATTCCATATTCCGGTTCCTTCCACGTCATGTTCCCGCCAGTGTCATAATACTTTTCAAACCCAGCCAGGTATGTTGGCGGGTTTGCAATCACAAGAGCATGAGGGTCATCAAGCACCTCATCCATGTGCTTCCACATATCGAGCGCACGGTAGCTCATGCCACCGAGAATACTTCTGGCCCTATCAAGCTGTTCGCGAAGGAATTTAATATGCTCCTCGCGTCTTTGCTCCATGTCAACCATGTAGTTGTAGAAGTAATCCTTGCCAGCATTCTTTACCATGCTGAGATACTTCCATGCGTAAAGCGCGACTGCCGGGTCAAGCAACTCCTCATTAGTAAAGCCGTTCGCCCGCAGCTCCAATTCTTCCAGCGACTGACCAGTTATTGCATAGCCCATAATCGACGTGAACATTGACACGTCAGACGCTTCAATCTGGTTCGGCTTGAACCCAGCTTGCGTAGCAAGATGCGACATGGCAAAAGCGCCAGCGCACGGCTCCACAAATCTTGTGTACCCATTGCGGGCCGCATTCGTAATCAGCGTCTTCAGGAATTTTTGTTCCGATGGCACTAGCGTACCAAGGAAAAACGTCCCTGGATTTTGGAATTTCGCCATGCAAACCTGTCCTTTCCTCTAAGCAATATAACAGCCCCGGCCAATATAGCCGGGGCTTCATTTTCTGGTCCGCCGAGCAGGAATCGAACACTGCGTCCTCCCGATAAAGAGTCGGGTGCTTTGACACTAAGCTATCGACGGTTTATTCAGTTTTGCTGGATTATCATTCCAGCGTTATATGTTGAACGCGAGCCTTGCCGTTTTTCAGCATTTCGACTGCGCTTTCAATATCCATTTCTCGTTCATTGCCCTTTCGGTCAACCCAAAACGCTTTGTTGGCGGGATCACGGGAAAGCACTAATCTGATTTTTGCCTTCGAGTCATCGTCTTTCAGCAATTCAGCTTTTCCTTGTGCCAGCAGGTCAAGAGCTACGGCATCAGCGATTCTCGCTTTCTTGCCAGTAGCGCGGTCAACCTGATAGTACATATCTCCGCCTTGCCAGCCATTCTCGTCATGCCACAATGAGTAGATGGCCTTAACGAGCAGCTTTTCTTCGACAACAGCAGGAGGCTTTTCTTCTGAAAAATTCAGTTCCTCTTGCTTGATTTCGGGTTCTTCGACCGTCTTTTTCTTCACGCCCTTGACAGGCGAATCGTCCTTCAGTTCTGGAATGACTTGCCCCGTTCGCTTCATCCACCATGACGCGAACACCAGCCGATGACACCATTCATTCGGCTTTCGCACATCCTCATAACAACACAGGACGACATCTTTGCCTAGCTCGGTATACTTTCGCAACTGAGCTGAGATTCTTTCCACACCGAGACGGTCGAGATGTTCCATATACGGTGGCGTGAACTCGTCACGATCGTAAATGTTGAACAGCTCCCTCGGCGGGGCAATGTCGATGATGTTTCCAGCCCGTTCGTACTTCAGCTTAAACCTTGGCAGCCCTCTGACAATGCCGACCACCGTATAGTTCCCGCTGCTTAGCTCCGGGTTTGAAAACCGGCTTGTATAAATCATAGTCATCACTCCTCGTACCGCATTTTCTTCGCTCTGCACACTTCACACTTCGCAGTATCGTCGGATGCTGATAACATGATTATACCACAGGCCCATGCGGGCTTGTGCGTAATTTTCGATGCTATCATTTTATCACCTGCATAGTGCCACGTCAATGGCGGCTTTGTGACACGATGCGACATTCCTTGATGTCCGGATTTTGCTCGCGGAACCAGTCCCCAAGCCCTTCCAGCAATTTTTCAGGCTCGCAAGGTGTGACAGGAGCGAACTCCACCCCGACATCCATCATGGCATTCTTCACTGCGGAGAACTCCCTTTCATGGCCATTCATCCGTGCTCTTGCTGTTGCCATTCGCTCGCCGTGGTCATTAAAACTCTCAAACGAAGCATGAGCCAGCGGGTTGCCAGCACTCACAGAATCGCCTATCGACAGCTTGGCAAGCGTAATCACATAAGGCAAGCCGCCTCCGACAGTCACCTTGCCAGTCAACGTGTACGCCTTCACGTTGCTTGCGTAGCTAGGCACTTGGTTCAGGCCGTCAAACGGCCTTGGCGTAAAACTCCTAATCATTGTTTCCATCCTCCCTTCGCATCTGTTTGATGCGTTTTTTCAAATCATCGTCTGTCTCGAACGTGCTGTCATGCCCCAGGCAGTTGCCCAATATCCAAAGCTGTGCATTGCTTGCGCAGCCGCTTGGGTTCAATTCCTTGCGCCAGTCCTTGCCATATTCTATGGCTTTTCGTGCACAGATGTCCAGCACCTTTTCATAAGTCGCCCTGACATTCTCAGCTATCTGCTTGTCTGGCAACTGCTGACGAACTGGTTTGACCATACATGGATTCATCATTTCTGCACAGTCCTTTCCATACTTTCATTCTAACATGATAGCGTGTCATAGTCAATCAAACGCCTAAGCGGGTAAATGTCCATGAGCCGTAAATTTTTGAGCTCTTGGATTCTTCTGGTGCGCCTCTAGTTATTTTTGCGACGGTGGCCTAAAGAAGAATATACGAAAATTGATTACGCGCTATGTGAGCGATATTCTCTGAGCCTTTGTGTGGTAAAGGATTGCGGGCTGTGGATAATTTTGCCAACGATGGTGTGTTCACCGAGAAAGCACAGGGCGAAGCCCTTATAGCCAAAAAATATTTCATGTTTTTCACCGCCTTTACCAGCGAAACTCGCCGCCGTTAATCAGTCGGTCGCCGATAAGCTCCCGGCAGTTTTTATTCCCTGTGCCGCCCGCTTCTACGACATGACCTTCAGCTATGAACGCTCCATACCACGGGCCATCAGCCTCAAACAGAACCACATAGCTGTCACGGCCCAGGTACATCAGTTCAAAAATCTTGCGAACCTTGCCGCAGTCAGCCTCGGCATTCAAAATGTCCGTGACACGCTGCACTGCCAGTTTCTTACCCTTCATGCTCATCAGCCTTTTCCTCCTTCATCAATCCTCTTTATGGCCGCCTCACTTGCCGCTTCCGGCGAATCGAATCGCAGATTCTCCCACAGCGAATTAAAATTCCTGCTTCCGTATATCACGAAAAACCAACCTCGTCCGATGTCTTTTTGTATATGCACACGACGTTTTTTATAACGACCGTGATATATCGGAGGCTCCCAAGGATTTCCCCTGCTCTTAAATAGTTTCATCGTCAGCCCTCCTTGTGTTCTTGATTGAGCCAGTCAATAAGTATTTTATCGCAGTCAGCAATACAAGGCCCACTTCCAGGTGTAATATAATCCGCACATATATCACACAAAAACCCCGGACACTTTTTAACAAGCTCTTCGTCACTCATATCAATTAACTGCCAAATCAGCCATTGGCGATTCGTCATCATCTTTTCACTCCTCGATAATTTCATACTCGCCCCACTTCGACTTGAATGTCCTAATTGAACATCCATAATATGCCCTAAATGCAAAGCCGTAGCACATAGGCAATTCGCATTTAATTTTCTGTGCAAGCTGAAAATACTTCGCATAATTCTGCTGAAAATATTTCGTGGCCGCTGCTTTGTCTTTATGCTCTTTGTAATCAACCACGACTTTGCCGTGCATAACATCGTGGTAAAAAGTTACCCATCGCATTTTGCATTACTCCTCAGTCATACCACGCATACAGCCTACGACTGCTTGCCTCGAAATCGTCAGCAGCCCCAAACAGTTTTTTGAAGTCCTCTTGCTCCTGCTTAGTAATCGCAACACCCTCTTTTTCTAAGCCATCAATGCTTACACGGTAATCATCACGCTGCGCAGCAACCGCATAGCCCGACATTCCATATCCGGGATGCTCTGCTATGTACCCCACGATTTCCCGCAAATCAGGGGCCGCGTTATGACGTTCATCCCATGTAATGAAATGGTTGCAGAACAAGTCAAACAACTGACTTATCTTCAAGCCTTCAAATCTGCGAATACCACCGAGGTATTTATCTGGCTCATGCTTGCCGAAAATAATCTCGTCGCGCAACTTTTCATCACGGTTCAGCCCATACATTTTACTCGTCCTCCTTGCCATTCATCACAGTTGACAAAAGCGCCAGCAGTTCGTCATCTTCCCAATCTGTCATTTCAGCAACATTGTGAATCAGAGTTGCGAGCATAGCTACTGCCTTGGCACCATCTGCGGGAATTGTGATTTCCGCTTCTGACATTTTATCATCAACCTTGATGCTCAATTCATCTGCCAACTTACTTACCCCTTTTATCAATCCCGAGAGCCACGATTACATCTTCAAATATAGCTACGTCAAAAAGCTGTTTTCCATCGACTTCGGCTTGAATCACAGGTGCATCGTTGGGCGGGACATCCATATCAATGCTGTCGCTCCAATATTCTTTTTTCAATGCGTCTACCGAATCATAGGATGCTTTTGCGACCTCATCATTCTCTGTTTTGAAAATCACAGAAATCATGCCGACACCTCCGCTTCAGAACTTTCCATCAGCAATCTGCTGCTTAATAATCGGCTTCATGTGGAATATGGTTGCCTCCACAATTTTCATCAGTGTATCACGGCTAATTTCCTGTGGATGCCCAACTGCCAAAGCCCACTGCTCGCGCATCTTCGTAAAGATGTTGATAGCGGAATCAATCATCTTCGCGTAATCATTGTCGCCGTGGTCACGAATTGAGCAATCACGGATTGTACGCAAACAGCCCAACGCCCGTTCAGCCGTATCTATCAACTGCTTCTGCTCATCGGCATTTAACGGATTCGCCTTAATCTTTTTCGGCTCCGCTGGAATGTCGGCAAGCGTAATGCCTTTGCGAAGCTGAACGGATTCTAGAATAACTGCCAGTTCGCGGCTACTCAAATTGTGTCGAGCAAAAATATCAGTCAACTCCTCCACCTGCCGCTTTTCACCAGCCTTGAGTTCAAACTTTCTCCAATCCTTTTTGTCCATTTTTGCATCCCTCCTCTTTGGGTTCTGCATATGAAATTTTGCATTCCTCACAAGCCATGCTCATCGAACTGCATTTGCAAATCACGACAGGGTTGTGTGGGCAACGAAAGACCTCACGCATTACAAATCACCTCCTACAGTTTCGGTCTGGCGTATTTACGAACCAGACGCGATGCACTCAACAAGGCCCTTGCTTGAACGTCCAGCCATTCTTCGCCATGCTTATACCGCAATTCGCCGTCACGATATTTCTTCTGCTCGCTGGGGCTGCAAAGCGCAGCACAAATATCGCAGTTATATACAAGTGCGTTGCCACCCCAGCTATAAGCGTTCCAATCATCCGCCCCATTCAGCAGGTCTGCATTCTTGACACGTTCGGTCAGGACATCACCGTCACTAAGATGCTTACACTCCTTAGCGTAGAAATCAAACAGGTCAACAGCAAAGTCACGTACTCCGCGTTTCCAAGCAGATCTAGCGGGGCTGTTTTCAATGTCTTCACGAATTTCTGCTACTGTCTTCGGCATTATCACCAGCCTCCTCACCAGGCACGGGAAAACTCTGCCTCTTTCCGGCAGTCGGCATATTCTTCGCGGATGTACTCGTCGAAGCAATCTTCATGAATGTTATCGCCTTCGATATCATAATATTCCTCTCCCTCATAAATCTCTCTGCCGCAATGGTCGCACATTGCAAACACTCTATCCTCCGGCGGGTCAAGACGATAATCCGGCACTTTGTCCAACATCGTTCTTCACCTCCCCTCAATACTTGTAGCAGCCCATGTTTCCGCAATTCCAAAACCACGGCGTTTCCTTCGCCAGCGACCAGTCATATTCCCAGGTATTCCAGTTATGCTTCTCATACTGGTAGTACGCTGCAACCACAGCTTTTTCTGGCGGAAGGTCATAAAAATATTCAGCATGGGTCAGCATATTAACAACCCTCGTAATCATCTCGTATCACCCTTTTACTGCCGACAGCATCAACACAAGTTACAAAAACCGGGATACCGAGTTTCTTGCCTTCGTAATCATGGCGCTCAATCCATACGGCTATGGCATCGTCACCGTAGACTTGCAAGTAACTATTGAGCACAACTTTGGCTTCATCAAGCGTGAGACAGGCATCTTGCGAACCCGCTCGGTATGCTGCACTGCGCATCACATCTTTGGCAAGCCAACAAACCCAAAACAAGTCACGAGATTTTTCAGCGTTCTTTTCCACGTCAATTCCTCCCGTATCACCAGCACTTTCTCTAAACGCAATAGCCACACGCGCCATAGTAAAAAACATCATCGAGCTTTTCGACCAATTCTTTGTATTCATCAACAGAAATCCCATATTCATCCAACACAGCGCTGGTCGGCATTTTCGCCTTAAAACCACTCAGTCTACAACGGTAAGCGCCCATACTTTCTTTCTTGACATCACCAAAATCTTCCAGACTGGCTTCCTTGCCATTAACCACGAATTTCTCAGCCGCACATGGCAAAGCACCATAAGCCTTAATTTCCAACGTCATCCTCAATTCCTCCCGTCCACCGGCAATATTTTCTCAATGCTTACTACCACACCACCCGGATAGCAAAACTTAAAATCCACACCGTAGTCGAGGTCATCTTCAGCCGTTGCTATCACGGTCGGTTTGCTAAAAGCAACGCCATCAATTTCTGATGCCCACCCTGCATAAAGGGCAGGGCTGCCGCTTACGGTATCGAACAGTGCGTGCTCATACTCCTCATAGCACCGAACTCCCATCAAACGGTTGTCCACAAACAATCGGGCCAGGTACATTCGGCTCAACCTCCTTTCAGGCAAACAAAAAAGACTCGCATTTCTGCGAGTCTCGATATATAGGCAAATTCAGCTAACCGGCTTGACAATGGCATCGGCATAGTGCTTTGATGTGATATCCCCCAACTCTGTTCTGATGACTGTCATGTTGTCTGCCTCCTACAACTATACTCCCCAAAGCTTATATTCCCTGCTTTTTCTCAAACCGATATTTCTGTCCTATCTGTGGATATTTCTCATGGTCTACTTCGCTCATGAACATATCCAACGGACGACAATATATGCCGTAACTTCCGTACAAAGCCTGATAGACGCAGTAGATTTCTCTCGTCTCTGTGTGCATAACAGGACAGGCTATAATTTTATACGCATTATCCTTGAAATGCCTCCACACTTCCTCGGCTTGCGGAATTGCTCTGCGGTACTTAGCATTAAGAAGTTCTCTCTGCTCCTGAGTTTCTTTTGATTCTTCCATTGTTCCTCCATCAGCCCAATCTATCCGTACTTTTCATCAGTTCAATCAAGCGAATAAGCCCTGTTGCAAATTTATCGTCATCTTCCTCAGTACGTTTGGCAGGTCCTTTCAAATGCAACTTTTTCTTTGACCGTCTTGCTTTTTTCGCCATATGCCGCTTCATCAACAGGAGGTCAATATTTCCTGCAGTATACTGCCAGCCATTCTGATGAATCACATACGCCTTCTTCCCCAGAGCCATCGCCGCTACGCCAAATCCTGAGTCACTACGATATCACCAGCTTGGCAAAGGTTTATAAGTGCCAGGTCAACAGCATCTGCTCCGGCACCAATTACGCGCACCTCACTATAATCCGAAGTCAATATATGATTGGTATCACAGAGCAGCGTTACAGGCAATTCATA